>JAFNWA010000004.1 GCA_017383665.1 Bacteroidaceae bacterium
CTCACTTCGATGTCGCTGTGCATGATTTTGCGTGTCTCGTTATACATCTTCATCTCCTCCTTGGTGTAGCCATTGTCGGTGAATACATCAATCTGGGGTATTACATTGAATGCAAGCTGGTATGCAAACTTCTCCACTGTAGGCTCCTCGCCTGCGAGCACCTGGCGGTACTGCTCATAAAGCTCGGCCATGGCTGCTGCACCTGCACCACTCGCCGCCTGGTAGGTCGAAGAGTGTACGCGCTTGATGTGTGAGAGGTTTTCGATAGCCTTGAGGGCAACTACCATCTGGATTGTCGTACAGTTGGGGTTTGCGATGATATTGCGTGGGCGGTTGTATGCATCGGTCGGGTTAACCTCGGGAACAACCAAAGGCACATCGCTGTCCATGCGGAACGCGCTTGAGTTGTCAATCATAACGGTGCCGTGCTTTGTGATGGTCTCGGCAAACTCCTTTGAAACACTGCCACCAGCCGAAACAAAGGCATAATCAACGCCCTCAAAGTCGTCGTTGTGCTTGAGTTCCTTTACAACATAGTCTATGCCACGATAGTTGTAAACCTGGCCTGCACTGCGTGCAGAACCGAAAAGCACCAGTTCGTCAAAAGGGAAATTTCTCTCGTCGAGCACGCGAAGGAACTCCTGTCCTACCGCTCCGCTGACACCTACAATTGCTATTTTCATATAAAGAAGTTATTTTGTTGTCTGCAAAAATACTTAAATTTTGCATTATATACTCCTCGCTATGCTATTTTTTTGTATTTTCGCTATCTGAAACGCAACTTTATGGCTGGAAACTGGTTACAACGCGGTGAACTTTTGTTGGGAGAGGAGAGGCAGGCAAGGCTTGCAGCTGCTCGTTTGCTCATTGTGGGGCTTGGAGGTGTTGGCTCATGGGCTGCCGAGATGCTTTGCCGTGCAGGCGTGGGTGCTCTCACCCTTGTCGATGCCGATGTTGTCGATGTAACCAATGTCAACCGTCAGATGCCGGCCCTGGCATCAACGGTGGGGCAACCAAAATGCGATGTTGTTGCAGAGCGGTTGCGTGCCATAAACCCGGCTGTGCAGTTGGCCGTCAAGCAGCAGTTCATTGAACCGGGGAACATCGCGCAGTTGCTCGATGAATATCGGTATGATTTTGTCGTTGATGCAATAGATACCCTTGAACCTAAATGTGCGCTCATCCGTGCCTGTTGGGAACGGGGAATAAAAATCATCTCAAGCATGGGTGCCGGGGCAAAGTGCAACCTTGCCGATATACGCTGCGGCGAGCTGTGGAAGACCGAGCATTGTACCCTTGCAAAGAATGTACGCCGCCAGTTGCGCGATGCACGCGGCAGTTACAAACTGCCTGTAATCTACAGCGTCGAGGAACCACGCCGCGATGCAATCCGCCCCAACCCTGCCGGCGGCAAGCCTATAATAGGCTCTCTAGGCTATTTCACAGCGACCTTCGGTTGCTACATCGCAGAATATGTAATAAAGGAGATATGATTCAGATAGAAAACCTGACAAAGAATTTCGGTGATCTTCAGGTGCTCAAGGGAGTGAGCCTCACTATTGAAAGAGGCGAGGTTATAAGTATTGTCGGTTCCAGCGGTGCCGGCAAAACAACCCTCCTGCAGCTCATTGGTACGCTCGACAAACCCACCGGCGGCACTATCCGCTTCAATGGCGAGGACTTGGGGCGTCTCAGCAGCAAACGCCTGGCATCTTTCCGCAACAAACATATCGGCTTTGTGTTTCAGTTCCACCAGTTGTTGCCCGAATTTACGGCGTTGGAGAATATAATAATTCCGGCACTTATAGCAGGGCGTAAGCGTGCCGAAGCCGAGACCGAGGCAATGCAACTGTTGCAGGTTATGGGGCTCGAGGAGCGCGCGCACCACAAACCTGCCGAGATGTCGGGTGGCGAGAACCAGCGCGTGGCAGTTGCCCGTGCGCTCATAAACCACCCCGATGTGGTGCTTGCCGATGA
>JAFNWA010000070.1 GCA_017383665.1 Bacteroidaceae bacterium
CATCAAGGGCGGTCTTACCCTTCTTGGTGCACCCGCAATGGATGCCAAGGAGTTCATACGAGTTTCGGCATACATGAAGCGTCTCCCTGAAATGGAGAAGAAAATCAAACAACTGACTAAAGAACTTGAATCATTGAAAAACAAATAAAACACAGTTCTATGAACAAACAGAAGACACTTAACGGAAGTTTTTCCCTCTATGGCAAAGGATTGCACACAGGTCTTAGCCTCACTGTGACATTCAACCCGGCCCCTGAGAACTATGGATACAAGATACAGCGCATAGACCTTCCAGGCGAGCCCATCATTGATGCAATCGCTGAGAATGTTACTGAGACTACACGCGGAACTGTGCTCACAAGAGGAGAAGCGCGTGTCAGCACTGTAGAACATGCTATGGCTGCACTCTTTGCACTTGGCATTGACAACTGCCTTATGCAGGTCAACGGCCCGGAGTTCCCCATACTTGATGGTAGCGCGAAATACTATGTTGAGAACATAGAGCGCGTTGGAGTAAAAGAACAGAATGCAGAGAAGGATGTCTTTGTAATTAAGTCAAAGATTGAGATAAAGGACGAAAACACAGGCAATTCCATCATCATTCTGCCCGACGAGAAATTTAGCCTGAATGTGCTGGTACATTATGACAGTGACATCCTGTTCAACCAGTATGCAACATTGGAAGACATGGCCGATTTCAAGAGCGAGATTGCATCGAGCCGCACATTCGTGTTCGTTCGCGAACTTGAGGCATTGCTTAACCTTGGTCTCATCAAGGGTGGCGACCTTGACAATGCTATCGTAATATATGAGCGCGAGATGCCTCAGGACAAATACGACCAGTTGACAGACATCCTTGGCGTTCCACGCATGGATGCAAAGAAACTCGGTTACCTGAATCACAAGCCACTCGTGTGGAACAATGAGCCTGCACGCCACAAGTTGCTAGACATTATTGGCGACCTCGCTCTCATTGGCAAGCCATTGCAGGGACGCATCATTGCAACCTGCCCCGGTCATACTATAAACAACAAGTTCGCACGCGCAATGCGCAAGGTGATACGCGAGCACCAAATACAGGCTCCGGTATATGACCCTAACCGTGAACCGGTAATGGACATCAAGCAAATCAAGAGCCTGCTGCCCCACCGCATTCCAATGTTGTTTGTTGACAAGATTATAGAGGTTGGTTCGGACTACATTGTAGGAACAAAGAATGTATCAATGAACGAGCCTTACTTTGCTGGTCACTTCCCCGACGAACCAATCATGCCGGGAGTGCTGCTTGTTGAGGCAATGTCACAGGTTGGCGCCCTCTATGTGCTCAACCAGCTCGATGATCCAAAGAAGTATTCAACTTACTTTGTTAAAATAGACAAGATTGTGTTCCACAAGAAGGTTGTTCCCGGTGACACCCTTGTTTTCAAGGTTGAACAGGTTGCACCTCTCCGCCACGGTCTATCTGTAATGAAAGGATATGTATTTGTTGGCGAGAAGTTGGTTGCAGAGGCTGTGTTTACAGGGCAAATTAGCAAAAACAAAGAATAAAACAAAATATTATATATTATGATCAGTCCACTATCACACATACACCCTGGCGCAAAAATTGGTGAGAATTGCATCATTGAGCCATTTGTATATATTGAAGACAATGTTGTAATTGGCGACAACTGCCGCATCATGGCACACTCGTCAGTTTTGAGCGGAACCCGCATGGGCAACAACAACCGTGTTTTTCACGGTGCTGTCGTAGGCGGTATTCCCCAGGACCTTAAATTCGTTGGCGAGGACACCACACTTGAAATTGGTGACAACAATACGATACGCGAGAATGTTACTCTTAATCGCGGTACTGCATCAAAAGGAAAGACCGTAATAGGCAACAATAACCTTTTCATGGAGAACTGCCACATTGGACACGACAGTGTTGTTGGCAACAACTGTATCATTGGTAACTCTTCAAAGATTGCCGGTGAGGTTGTTATCGGAGACTTTGCAATACTCAGTGCATGCGTACTCGTGCACCAGTTCAGCCATTTGGGCGACCATATTATGGTACAGGGAGGCAGCAAGATAAGCATGGACATTCCACCATATATCATTGCAGGACGCGATCCATTGCACTATTGTGGCGAGAATGTTGTAGGTTTGCGCCGTCGCGGTTTCTCAAATGAGACAATCAGAGACATCCACCAGACCTACCGTCTGCTCTATGAGGGAACTGTAACAGCAGGCCTTGCAAAAATCAAGGAGACAATGACCATGACCCCTGAAGTACAACAGATTGTTGACTTTGTTGAGAAGATTTCAGAAAGAGGTATTATTGGAAAATAAGTAATGAATTATGGTATATAAGTTCAGACTATTATCAGACGAGGTAGAAGATTTCAGAAGAGACATTGAAATCGATTCTGACGCCACATTTTTCGACCTTCACAAAGCTATTCTTGAATCGGTAAACTACCCCGATGACCAAATGACATCGTTCTTCATCTGTAACGACAACTGGGTTAAACTGGTAGAGATTACACGAGAGGATATGGGTGGCATGTCCGAGGAAGAGAACAATGTAATGGAAGAGACCGTAATCGGAGATGTCATTGAGGACGAGAAGCAGAGATTGGTTTATGTCTTTGACCCCCTTGGTGACCGTGTATTCTACATGGAACTCAGCAAGATTGAGTTCGGCAGGGACATAGACGAGGCTGTTTGTGTAAAATCAGTTGGAAACGCGCCAGAACAGACTCTCAATTTTGACGAGCTGATGAAGAAGTCACCGATTGTAAGCGAGAGCGAAGATTTCAACGAGGACTTCTACGGCAGCGACAGCTATGACGAGGATGACCTTGACCCGGATGGTTATGGTATTGGAGACATTGCCGACATAAACTCTATCGACGACCTTTATTAAACCGTCCCCCCGCGGCAGGAAAACAAGAACAAAAAAGCACCTCCCCTCCTTAGAGGAGAGGTGTTGCATCAAAGTGGGAGAGCTAAAATGCAAGTTAACAAAATAGCTCCTCCCCTTTCGAGGGGAGGTGTCACAAAGTGACGGAGGGGAGAGATAAAACAATAGTTACCAAAATAAAAACAGATGAACAACCTTGTTGTACTAATAGGCCCCACTGCGGTTGGCAAGACAACTACAAGCTTCGCCATTGCAGAGCATTTCGAGTGCCCTATCATCTCGGCCGACTCGCGCCAGATGTACCGCGGTATGGAGATTGGTACAGCAATGCCCACAAAAGAGGAACAGGCACTGCATAAACACTATTTCGTTGGTCAGCTCACCCCCGGCGACTATTACAGCGCTGCACGCTACGAGGCCGAGGTGCTGGAGTTGCTTGAGAAGGAGTTCCCCCACCACCCCACAATGCTGCTCACCGGCGGTTCAATGATGTACATTGATGCCGTGTGCTATGGTATTGACGACATCCCCACCGTCGATGAGGAGACACGCGCAATGGTCATTGAAAAATTCAACCGTGAAGGATTGGAAAGCCTTGCAGCAGAGTTGCGTCTGCTCGACCCTGAATACTATGCCGAGGCCGACATAAAGAATCCAAAGCGCGTGATGCACGCCCTGGAGATTTGCTATATGACAGGTAAGAAATACAGTTCATTCCGCACTCGCAAAAAAAAGCAGCGCCCTTTCAATATCATAAAGATTGGACTGCGACGCGACCGCGAGGAGCTGTATGAGCGCATAAACAGTCGCGTTGACATGATGATTGAGCAAGGGCTTGTCGAGGAGGTAAAGCAGTTCGCACACCTCAAGGAGCATAATTCACTGAACACTGTTGGCTACAAGGAGATTTTCAAATACCTCGAGGGTGAATGGACACTCGATTTTGCAATCGAAAAAATCAAGCAGAATACGCGCATTTACTCACGCAAACAGGTAACATGGTATCAGAAGGATGAGGAAATCACATGGTTCCATCCGGATGATATCGAAGGAATATTAAAGCATATAGAGGAGAAAATATAAATTTCTCCTCTATTCATTTATATAGACGGCCTTGCCATGTTCGTCTTTGCTTCATGCGAGTTTTTACTTTATCCACAAGTTCGTGGTTCTTTATTCCCCAGTCGGGAGCAATGAGCAGTTCCTTCGGCGACTGCGATGCAAAGCGCTCAAGTACCAGTTTGGGATTCAAGCGCTCAATGTAATCAATCACCGTATCAATGTAGTCCTGCATTTCAAAGATGTGAAAATCACCGGGAGACTCGGCATACTCCTCGGCCATTCGCGTTCCTCTTACAACCTGCAATTGGTGCAGTTTCAATGTTGTGAGTGGAAGGCGCGACAACTGGGTAGCCTGTTGCATCAACTCCTCGCGTCCTTCGCCCGGCAAACCAAGTATTATATGCGCACCCACAGGGATACCGGTAGCAGCAGTGCGTACAACAGCATCCACGGCACAAGCATAGTCGTGCCCACGGTTAATGCGCAACAGCGTATCATTATTGGTACTCTCAATGCCATATTCCACAAGAACAAAAGTCCTTTTTCGAAGCTCTGCCAAGTACTCCAACAGTTCATCGGGCATGCAATCGGGGCGCGTACCTATCACAACCCCCACACAGCCATCAATGGCTAAAGCCTCTTCATAGCGCTGTTTGAGCACATCGAGCGAACCGTATGTGTTTGTATATGCTTGAAAATAGGCCAAGTACTTCATATCGGGATATTTATGCGCAAAGAATGATATCCCCTCACGCATCTGCTCTGTAACAGAGCGGTTTCGATGACAATAGGCAG
>JAFNWA010000071.1 GCA_017383665.1 Bacteroidaceae bacterium
AATAGAGTTAAAGGCGAGGATCTTTTCATCGCCTTTAATATTTTAATTCCCCAAACGCCCTTTATGCCCTTTTAGGCATTGAAAAAAGAGTGATGGCAAGCCATCACTCCACTTGAGCGGTAAACGGGGCTCGAACCCGCGACCCTTGGCTTGGGAAGCCAATGCTCTACCAACTGAGCTACTACCGCGTTCTGTTTGCGAAGATACAATATTTATTTGGGAAAGGAGTTGTAATTTGGGTATTATTTAATAATTTCCCTTGCTGTTACCCTTTATCCATTGCAAGCGACCCCTTGTCATCTCTTCTCTTATACCACCATTTTCCAGGAAATCCTGTTTAATGCGGTCAAAGTAGTGCTTTAGCAAATAGTCTGTTTGCTTTATGAGAATAATGGCAATATTTGCAATTGTTTCATCGGAGCGCTCTTTAATGGCATCGCTGTAATACTCCGGCTCGTTGTGCGCTGCACAGGCACGGCGTGCCTGCTCGTGCTTCTCGCTATCCTCGCTCCACAATTGCAAACCACGCACCCTTAGGTAATCCTTATAATCCTCAAGCAGTTCTTGCAGACTTGCCTTTGCGACATTAAGCAACTTAATCTCGCTCTCGGCCGATGTCGTAGAAGCAGAACAACCCTCAACTATATTTTGTTTACCGGAACGGGCTGCCTGCACCATTTGGTCAATGGTTCTATCACCTTTTTGCAGGAATTTATGGGCAAAATAGTAAGTCACATCATATACGCAAACAGATTTCTTGTAACACAACAAATCTTCATAATTGCCTTTTTGCCTTATAAAACCTTTGTTTCCCATTGCTTCTACATTTAGAACAAAAATAACCCACAAGAGAGCAAATTGCAAATTCTACTGGAGTAATTTTACTTGAACAGGAAATTTGAAGGCCTAAAAGGGCGAAAAAGCCTACAAACTCCCTCCCGGCTAAAGCCGTACTCCCTCTTTGAAAAGAGGGAGAGTTTATGCTTGCCCGGCGGCAAGCGCAGAGCTGACGCAATCGTAGCAATACCCCCTCCGCCGTAAACGGCTCGTCCCCCTAAAAAGAGGGACAAATTAAGGATTGCCTGATGTGCAACCAAGTTCTGTTTTTCGCGTACAATGGTATTGTCAAAGAGAAACCGGCACCGTAAGCAACACAGCGTAGAGCCCTGCCGGCAGCAGGCCATTGTGCGAGGTATGTTTGAAGGTTTGCGCGGGTATAACTTTTCTTATATAGCCGCGCAAATCAAGATCCGCAGCACCCTGCTGCCGACAGAAAGGCTTGTAGCGGCAAGCGAGGGACGGACGAGTTATATTGCCTTTGGCGAGCTTTAGCTGCGCTCGTTGCAAAACCCAAGCAAGCTTGGTTTTTACTCGCTTGCATAAACCTTGCCTACAAGGCAATTCACGAGCAGGAGGAGCGAGCGACTGTTGCGCCCGTGTGCCGGGCGTTTTGGTACTTTTGCGCGACAAAAGTACATGATAACAAGACTACAAATAGAACACAAGATAACTGCGTTTATTTCCAGAACACCCAAAAGGCCTGCGAACTCCCTCCCGGCTAAAGCCGTACTCCCTCTTTGAAAAGAGGGAGAGTTTATGCTTGCCTGACGGCAAGCGCAAAGGAATCTCTAATGCCCAAAAGGGCTACAAGGGCTTGAAGGGCCAAAAGGCTGTTCAGTTGCCCTGACGGGCAACTGCTTTGCGCGAAGAAGAACTAGTTTTCACCTTTAACCGCACTTTGTGCGCTTGAACCTGCTCCCGCTCGGCATAGCAAAAGTAAACTTTTCCTCTGCGCTCGCTTATTCGCAGCTTTCACCTTTCCGCTTGTTTGCCTTGTCGCCCTTTTAGGCCTTCAATGCTATACCTTCAATCCTCGCGTTACTCTGGGAATGCTTCTCCTTTTTCGAGTACTTCAACAGCCTTTAGCACGGTGGAGTCGCTGAGGTTTCTGTATCTCACATGTTCGCGCATGCCAAGCAGTTGATAGATGATGTTTGAATGGAGTGAACGCTTTATTATCTCTTCGGACTTCGCTATCTCCATGCTGTCGGCGGTGAGGCCTTTGTTTGTGGTGAACTCTATGAATTTGTTGTAAAGCATTTCTCTTTCGAGTGCATTGACAAGTGACTCGTATTGCTTGTGATGTGCCAGGTTGTGGCGGTTGCTGTTGCTGTATTTGAGGGCGAACTGTGATATGAGTCCACGCGCCAGGGCTTCGCCGGCGAAGGTTGTAAGGTGTGTGGTGTCGCCTGCAACGAATATGTCGGGCATGATGCCGCCACCACCATAGACGGTGCGTCCTTTCTTGGTCTTGTATATGAGTTCTTCGTTCTGGTGCACGCTGTCCTGTGAGAATATTTCGCCTCGGTTGTAGCGTTCAAGGATTTCCTTGTCATATTCTTCGCGGTCGCCTTTGTTGTAGGGTTTCTGTATGCAACGCCCCGAGGGTGTGTGGTAGCGTGCGATGGTGAGTCTTATTATTGAACCGTCACTGAGTTGTACGGGTTGCTGTACAAGACCTTTGCCGAATGAACGACGCCCTATGACGGTACCACGGTCGTTGTCCTGTATGGTTCCGGCTATGATTTCGCTTGCCGAGGCTGATGTCTCATCGACAAGTATTACAACGGGGGCGTCGGTGAAGAGGCCGCGGCCGTTGGCGCGCTCAATGGATTTGTCGTTATGTGCTCCCTCGGTATATACGATAATGTCGCCTGCTCCAAGGAACTGGTTGGCCATTTCGAGTGCTATGCCAAGGTAGCCGCCACCATTGCCACGAAGGTCGATGATGAAGCCTTGTGCGTTGCTGTATGCGAGTTCTATCATGGCTTCTATGAACTCGGCAAAGGTGTTCTCGGCAAAGCGTTCTACTTGTATGTAACCCCATTTGTTGTCGATGAGGTAGTAGGCTTCTATGCTCTCGACGGGTATCTCGTCGCGGCGTATGATGAAGTCGAGCAGGTCGGGCTCACCATAGCGCTGTATGCCCAGTTTGACGAATGTGCCTTTGGGGCCTTTGAGCTTTTTCATTGCCTTGTCGTTGGTGCAGATGTCTTTTCCCACGAAAAGTGTGTCGTTGACTTTGATGATGCGG
>JAFNWA010000072.1 GCA_017383665.1 Bacteroidaceae bacterium
ACAACCTAATATGTGTATCTCAAAATTCTCCATAGTAACTGCAAATTTAATGATTAGGGTGGTGAAATGCAAATTTGCCGGCTGCTACTTGCTCGCTTTTTCAAATGTTATCGTCTGTTGCGGTCGCGTAACTCCCAAAAGGCAACTGCCGCGGCCGATGCCACATTCAACGAGTCAACATTGTGGGACATGGGTATGCGTACTACATGATTGGCCTTGGCTATGGTTTCGGCAGGGAGACCATCACCCTCTGTTCCCATGATTATTGCCAATTTGGGAATGGTAACTAATATTGGGTTGTCAATGGAAATTGAATCGTCGGTGAGTGCCATTGCAGCCGTTTCAAAACCAAGTGAGTGCAACTGTTCTATTCCACCATCGAGCCAGCTCCAGGGGACAAGGAAGACACTGCCCATTGATACACGCACGGCGCGACGGTTGAGCGGGTCACATGTGTTACGGGTGAGCAGCACCGCGTCTATGCCCAATGCTGCAGCCGAACGGAATATTGCGCCAATGTTTGTGGTATCTACAACTCCGTCAATCACTACTATGCGACTTGCGTTGCGGCAGATTTCTTCAACGGATGGCTCTATAGGGCGTTGCATTGCACATAGAACACCGCGTGTGAGAGTGTAGCCTGTGAGCTGTGCCAACAATTCGCGGCTACCCGTGTAAACGGGCATGGCGGGGTGTTGCTCTATGATTGTTGCCGCATCGCCGCTTATGTGTTTCTGCTCGCACAGCAGTGCAAGTGGAGTGTAACCGCTATTGAGGGCCACATTGATAACCTTGGGACTCTCGGCAATGAAGATGCCCTTTCCGGGTTCGTATTCGCGACGCAGTTGCGCCTCGGTGAGTGTACTGAAAAGCTCACATCCGGGGTGATTCAGGGTGTTTATTTCTATAATGGGCATGGTTGTTTTACTCTTTAGCATGCAAAAATATCATTCAATGCGGAGAAGGCAAATTTTATGCTTCTATATTTTTGTTAAAAAAAAGATTTTTAAATTAACTTCGCGTTGTAATATGTTTAGTAAGAGAACAAGCACCTACTTGGAAAGATATTAGTATGGATTATCAAAAATTACTGGAAGAAATTTATGTCAAGGTACAACCGCTGTCGCAAGAGGGCAAGGTTGCCAATTACATTCCTGCATTGGCAAATGTTGACCCCTCTCATTTTGGTATGTGTATAAACAATGTCGATGGCGAGGTCTTTGCTATCAAGGATGCTGATGTGCGTTTTTCAATTCAGAGTATATCAAAGGTGTTTGCCCTTGCAATGTCTCTTTCCGTAAAGGGAGAGTTGCTGTGGACAAGAGTGGGCAAGGAACCTTCGGGCACGGCCTTCAATTCGCTTGTGCAACTTGAAGCTGAGGGTGGCATTCCGCGCAATCCTTTCATAAATGCCGGCGCGCTGGTGCTTGCTGACATTATGCTGACATCGTTTGAGAATCCCGAAGAGAAATATTTGACCTTTGTGCGTGAACTTTGTGGC
>JAFNWA010000073.1 GCA_017383665.1 Bacteroidaceae bacterium
CAATTGTCTTGTGAAATCTATTTAGAGTTTATGGCATTAATACAGACTATTAGTTGGAACCAGTCTGACGGTGATAAACTGGTGTATAAGTTCCCTTCCGACAATATTACTTTGGGGAGTGTGCTTACTGTAAATGAGAGTCAAATGGCTTTTCTTTACAAGAGTGGTGCTTTGTATGATTCTTTCGGTGCTGGTAGGCATGTGCTCACAACGGAGAATATTCCGTTGATACAGAAAATCATCAACTTACCTAGTGGCGGAAAGAGTACATTCACTAGTGAAGTCTGGTTTGTCAGTAAACTTGAGAAAAGAAATATGCTGTGGGGTGCCGGTGGATTGCGTGTGCTTGATCCATATTTTAGGATTCCAATCAAATTGTCAGCGCGTGGACAGTATGGCATAAGAATTTTTGACCCAGCTGTTTTTATTAAGAAATTTGTTGGTACAATGGATTCTGTATCAACGGATTTTATTGAAGATCAATTTGTGGTTGATGTGGTTGAAGTCGTAAAGGTCGCAATCTCCAAATTCATGCAGGAGAAGAATGTCAGCGTCAATGAGTTGGGCTGTTCTTATAGAGAACTGTCAAATTTCATTTCGCAGTATGTTGATGCTGCTTTTGAACTTTACGGCGTTGGTTTGCTGAATTTTAATATTGAAGATATAAGCTTTGATGAGAATGATAGCGGATACAAGAAGGTGATGGATGGTATTGCCGAGAGGGTTCGCTTGGAGAATCTTGGAATAAATTATATGCAGTCGCGCCAGTTGGATATTGCTCATGCAGCTGCTCAGAATGAAGGTGCCGGTACTTTTATGGGACTCGGTATGGGACTTGGTATGGGTAACTCTCTTGGCCAGTATGTGGGTAATGCCATTCAACAGAGTGGAGTAACGCAACAACCTGCTCAATTGCTTTCATTTTATGTGGCTGTTAATGGCCAGACGACCGGACCTTTCACTATGGATATTATCCAGAATAAAATAATGTCGTGTGAAATCGTTGCCCAAACTTATGTCTATAAGGTTGGCGGCTCTGCATGGGTTAGGGCTTGCGAAGTGTTGGAACTTGCTCCATTCTTCGGGAATGCTGTTCCACCTCCACCTCCTCCACCACCATCTGATATATAAATAAGCATTTAGCGTCTATGAAAAATAAAATAATCTTTTTTCTTACCTGTGTAGCTTCACTTGCTTGCACTGTTGTGCTTTATTGTATCTTATTTGAGGAATATTCAAAACTATTCTTCATCAATGTTACGGTTGCCTGTTTGGCCGAGCTTGTTTTGCTTATGAATGTGCCCGTTCTTTCGAGCGCTCTTAGGCTTACATTCAAGAACTCTGCAATGAGCGGAATGCTTACCCTTTATGCTGGCCTGATGTTCATGTGGACAACCGGTGTCTCCCTGTTTATGGGACCTGCTTCGAGTTTCAGAGTCCTTTATATAGGTATGCTTGTTCTCACTCTTGTTTTTGTGGTAGCAGGCGGTATAACTAGATTTACTGGCGAGGCTATCCAACAGCAAGGAGAGGCTGACGCTGCAGCTGTGCGCAGAAGAAATGTCTCGGCGTCGGAGATTGTGGCTTTGTTCGGGGAGATAAAGGATATCGCAAGGAAGAGTCCCAAGGTAGAATTGGAAAACGGAATCTCCAAGCTTGCCGTTAGTGTGGATATGATGACAACGATTCCGGTTGCCAAGTTGGAGAGAACTCCCTCGATGCTCAATGAGGCAAAGGAGAGAATGCTTGTTGTCAAGAGCTTGTTGCAGTTACTGAATGATGGAGTGCATGATGATTCATCTGTTGTTCTAGAAAAAATAGATGAATTGAAGAGGTTTGTAAATGTGATGAAAAACAGTCTTTGAGATGAATGAACTGAAATGTCCCCAATGTGGTGGTGCTCGTTTGACTCCATCAGTTGATGGTTACTATAAATGCCAATATTGCCGTATTGTCTTCAAACCTGAGTCTAAGACCAGTGCAACGGATGAAAAAACGGAACAACCGCAGCAACCTGTAGTTGTAAATGTAAGTGTACCTAATACTCAGCCCCAGGTTGTCATACAGCAAAAGAGTGACTTCGGTGGTTGTGTCAAGAAAGGGTGTGGTATATTATTGATATTATTTGTTATATATGTGTTGGGTTTCTTCATTATTATGGGTGCTGCTTTCGGTTTTTGATGCGAAACTATTCCCATTTTAGGTATAAGATTGCGTGTGCTCTGTTCATTATGGATGGAGCACAACTGTTTTAATGTGTGCAGCTGTTTTGGCAGGTGTTTTATACTAAACACTGTTTTTGCCCGTTAAATAGTCTATAAAACGCTTTTAAGTATGATGTGGTTTAAGAATTACAGGAATGCAAAATATATTCTCATAGCGGTGGCTGCTGTAATAGCTGCTGTGTCGCTTTGGGTATCGAACCTTATTGTTGAGGATTTGAAGCAGGAGGAGGAGCGTCGTATGGCTGTCTGGGCTTCGGCTATGACCTCTCTTATCAATGCCAAGGTGGGCGAGGATGTGAGTCTCGAGAATGAGATTATAACAAGCAATAAAACCATTCCGGTGGTAATGCTGGACGCTGACGGCAATATGATTTCCCACAATAACATTCAGGAGTCAAAACTTGACCGTGTGGTGGCCGAAATGCGTGCTTCCGGTAGCAGGATTGAGGTTCCTCTTGGTGATGGTGAGCCCTGTTATATCTATTACGATGATTCTGCAACATTGGTACAACTCTCCTATTATCCCTATATTCAGCTTGCAGTAGTGGTGCTCTTCTTTGTTATATGTATTGTAGCTGTTCTCAGCTCAAAGCGTGCCGAGCAGAACCGCGTGTGGGTTGGTTTGTCCAAGGAGACTGCACATCAACTGGGAACGCCCATTTCGTCGCTTATGGCGTGGATTGAGGTGCTCAAGGCAAAGTATGCCGATGATGAGCTGCTGCCCGAGATGGAGCGTGATGTGCAACGCTTGCAGACTGTTGCCGACCGCTTCTCAAAAATCGGTTCGCGGACTGAGCCTGTTCCCGAGGATGTTCGTGCTGTTGTCGGCAAGGCGGTGGAGTACATGAAGCGCCGTAGCCCGGCAAAGGTGAAGTATGACCTCTCGTTTCCTGACGCTCCATTGTCGGCGCGTCTCAATGTCCCTTTGATGGAGTGGGTGTTTGAGAACCTGTGCAAAAATGCTATTGATGCCATGGAGGGGTGTGGCGAGATTTCCGTTGTGGTTTCCGATACTGGTGACAAGGTGCAGATTGATGTCACCGACACCGGTAAGGGAATATCCAAATCGCGATGGAAAATGATTTTTGAGCCGGGCTTTACCACTAAACCGCGTGGCTGGGGATTGGGGCTTTCGTTGGCTAAGAGAATTGTTGAGGAGTTCCATAAGGGACGCATATATATCAAGAAATCGGCTCCAGGTAAGGGTACAACATTCCGTATTGAACTAAAAAAGTAAAGTTTTTTACTGATTTAGGTGTTTCTAAAGAATTTTATTACTATCTTTGTGTCCTAAAATCGGATAGTGTGGATGTTAGGCACTACTTTTGAGGAGTTATATTGTTGATTGAGTTGATTTTATTGTAGCGATGGGAAGATTTGATAAATATAATGTTGACCTCAAGGGAATGAAGGCTTCCTCCCTTGATATGGAGTTTGATCTCGATAACGCTTTTTTTGCAGATATCGATGGTGAGGAGTTTCAGAAAGGTGCTGTCAAGGCCAAAGTAACGGTTAAGAAGAGCAGGGATATTTTTGATTTCTCCTTTGAGATGGCAGGAACAGTGGTTGTTCCTTGTGACCGTTGCCTCGATGATCTTGAGATTGAAGTTGATACAGAGAGTACCTTGCGTGTGAAGTTGGGTGACAGCTATGCCGATGAAGGCGACATTGTAATAGTTCCCGAGAATGAAGGGGATTTGAACATAGCGTGGTATTTGTATGAATTCATTGTTCTTGCGTTGCCTATGAAGCGTGTGCATGCGCCGGGAAAGTGCAATCACGAGATGACTGGCAAACTCAAAAGGCACTCGGCTGTAGCCGATGACTGCGAGGAGAATGAGGAGGCGCAGATTGACCCACGCTGGGCCGGCTTGAAGGATTTACAGATTGACGAAGATAATTAAAAAATAAATTAAAACATTAGAAGAAAATGGCACATCCTAAAAGAAGACAATCAAAGACTAGAACTGCCAAGAGAAGAACTCATGACAAGGCAGTAGCTCCTACATTGGCAATTTGCCCTAACTGTGGTGAGTGGCATGTATATCACACCGTATGTGGTGCGTGTGGTTATTACAGAGGCAAGTTGGCTGTTGAGAAGCAGGCAGCTGTCTAAATAATTGTTCTACCGCCGACGCTGTTTGCCGACGCGGGTAGTTTTTTGTCAAAGACAAAAACGCACCTATGGCATTCTATAGGTGCGTTTTTCTCATATTAAATCATTATGCATAAAGCCGGTTTTGTAAATATTGTAGGTAACCCCAATGTCGGTAAATCGACATTGATGAACCTTTTGGTTGGCGAGAGAATCTCTATTGCCACCTTTAAGGCGCAGACAACAAGACACCGCATTATGGGTATATTGAATACCGATGATGCGCAGATTGTCTTTTCGGATACTCCCGGTGTGCTCAAGCCAAACTACAAGTTACAGGAGGCGATGTTGCGTTTTTCCCGTTCGGCATTGCGCGATGCCGATGTGTTGCTCTATGTGACCGACATGGTTGAGAGCCCCGAGAAGAACAGTGATTTCATTGCCGAGGTGCGCAAACTCGATGTACCCATTCTTGTGCTTATAAACAAGATAGATTTGAGTAATCAGACTGAGCTTGTTAAGAAGGTGGAACTTTGGCACGAACTCATACCTGAGGCAGAGATTCTCCCCATATCTGCAACTGCGAAGTTCAATGTTGATGCGGTGATGAAACGCGTTATGGAGTTGCTGCCCGAGTCGCCTCCATACTTCGAGAAGGATGCTCTCACCGACAAACCGGCGCGTTTCTTTGTAACAGAGATTATACGCGAGAAGATTCTGCTTCACTATGACAAGGAGATTCCTTATGTTTGCGAGGCCGTCGTGGAGCAATTCAAGGAGGATGAGGGAAAGATATATATAAAGGCGCTGATATATGTTGAGCGCGATTCGCAGAAGGGTATCATTATTGGTCACGAGGGCTCTGCCCTAAAGCGTGTGGCAACAGATGCCCGCCGCGAACTTGAGAAATTCTTTGGGAAAAGAATATTTTTGGAAATCTTTGTAAGGGTCGATAAGGATTGGCGTAACAGCGACCGTCAGTTGCGCCGTTTCGGATACGACCAAAAAGAATAAAAAACTGTTTTAATCAAAATAAATTTTAAACAGCTTCTAAGAAACCATGGGAAATTTAGTAGCAATAGTTGGTCGCCCCAATGTGGGCAAGTCAACGCTTTTTAACCGTTTGACAGAGACCAAGCAGGCAATTATATCAGACGAGGCCGGTACAACCCGTGACCGTCAGTATGGCCGTTGTTTCTGGTGCGGCAAGGAGTTTTCGCTTGTTGACACCGGTGGCTGGGTGCGTAACTCGGACGATGTTTTTGAAGAGGCAATCTGCGACCAAGTGACTCTTGCCCTTGAAGAGGCCGATGTGATTCTCTTCGTGGTTGATGCTATGAATGGCCTTACAGACCTTGACATGGAGATGGCTTCAATGCTCCGCCGTTCAAAGAAACCGGTGCTTGTTGTGGCCAATAAGGTCGATACATACGAAATGCAGTATGGCACAGCCGAGTTCTACAGTCTTGGTCTTGGTGACATGCACTGCATCTCTGCTGCCAACGGAAGTGGTACAGGCGACCTGCTCGATGAGATATTGACAAAGTTTACAAAGGAGGCCGAGGAGGCACCACAAGAGGATATTCCACGCTTTGCTGTGGTTGGCCGTCCTAACGCCGGCAAGAGCTCCATCATCAATGTGTTCTTGGGCGAGGACCGTAACATCGTTACAAACATCGCAGGCACAACCCGTGATTCAATCCTCACACGCTACACCAAGTTCGGTTTTGATTTTTACTTGGTTGACACTGCCGGTATCCGCAAGAAAGGCAAGGTTAGCGAGGACATTGAATACTACTCTGTTTTGCGTTCTATCCGTGCAATTGAGAACAGCGATGTCTGCATCCTTATGATTGATGCAACACGCGGTATCGAGTCGCAGGACTTGAATATCTTCTCAATCATCCAGCGCAACCAGAAGGGACTTGTTGTAGTTGTCAACAAGTGGGATTTGGTTGAGGACAGGAGTGAGAAAGTGCAGAAGTTCTTTGAGAATGCAATACGCGAGCGCCTTGCTCCATTTGTTGATTTCCCAATCATCTTTACATCGGCTGTTACAAAGCAGCGTGTGTTCAAGGTGCTTGAAACAGCAAAGGATGTATATTTGAACTCGCAGAGAAAAATCTCTACAGCCAAGTTCAACGAGGAGATGTTGCCGCTCATTGAGGCTTATCCGCCACCATCAATCAAGGGTAAGTATATCAAGATAAAATACTGTATGCAGTTGCACGAGACACGCGTTCCCTCGTTCCTCTTCTTTGCGAACCTGCCACAGTATGTAAAAGAGCCTTATAAGCGCTTCCTGGAAAATAAAATCCGCGCCAAGTGGAACTTCCACGGAGTGCCGATGAATATTTTCATCAGACAGAAATGACATAAAGAGCCACATGAATTCATGTGGCTCTTTATGTCATTTCTTTTCCATGTCCCTTACATGG
>JAFNWA010000074.1 GCA_017383665.1 Bacteroidaceae bacterium
ATTCTATGTTTCAATGTTCATATCATTGCCATATTCGGTGTTGAAGGCTTTGCGTGTACTGCGTCTGTTGCGTGTGTTCCGTTATATGCACTCGTTCCGCCTGTTGCAGACTGCAATGTCTTCCAAGTCAAGGGAGTTGTGGGTGTCACTCCAGTTCCTTATCATTGTTACTTTGATGTTGTCGTTTGTGCTTTTCTTCTATGAGCACAATGCGCAGCCCGATGTATATGACAATGGATTCAAGTCTGTGGTATGGGCTTTTGCACAGTATATCGGTGATCCCGGTGGTTTTGCAGATACTCCGCCGATAACACTTATGGGCAGAATCATAGCCAGCATAATAGGTGTTCTTGGAATTGCGTTGTTTGCAGTTCCTGCCGGTCTTGTTGGTGCGGGTTTTTCCGAGGCTATGGAGGATGATAAGAAGAATGCATTCATAAAGAAGAATATCGGTAAATTGCAAATTGCTTTTGAGCGCAAACTAGACCGTCCTACCGGGTTCCAGATAATTCCACAGCATTTGTCGTTGAGTGACATACAGGCAAGAGTGGGCATGAAGGTCGATGATATCATTGACGCGGTTGAGGATTCAGAAAATTTCCGTCTGGTAAACCTTGCTGTAACGCAGACTATTGATGAGCATCCGCAGGATAAACTGGCGATAGAGCATTTTATGGTTAACCGCCCATATGGTTGTTGTATTGACCGTGGTTCAAAGATTACGATAGTATCGTCCATAAGTTTCATAGATCCTTCTGCCGGGAACTTCTCATACTATGTGGCCCTGATAGGTGGCTTTAACTATATTAGCCGTGAGTTGGGAGAGAAACGCCCCTACCGTTCGTTCTATAAATTCGATAATGCAAATGATGTTCCGGGGCTTGCCGAGTATATGGCGGATCTTAACCGCTTGACAGCCCGTGAGGATGCATGGGTTATTTCATTGCTTCCTGCTTCTGGTGCCAATGAACCTTCGTACCCAACGCAGATACACTATGTAGCAGGTGGTAAGAGTGGAATTGAGGATATTTTTGCAAATAGCCCTACTTTGATTGACAAGACTCTGTTTAAGGGCTTGTATGATGAGGCTGCTGAGGTCTTTTCCAATGAGTTTGGTTTTGGTTCCGATTTCCAGCGCTATCATGGTGATGCTTTCAATTATGAGAAACTCTATACAAATAAGTTGGATAGGACAGTTCCTCTGAACAGTTTTACAATGCGTATAGCATGGAGCATAAGTTTGTGGGATTCACGCAGAATTGCTTTCGCCAAACGGTTGGCAGAACTCCTGGCAAAACATATTGAAGGTCGCTCGGAATTGGATTTTATCCCGGATCTCAAAGTATCAAAGTGTGGATATTGAATTTTAAATCGATTTTACTGTGAAAAAAGTAATTTTGTCAGTTTTGATGATTTTCTCTTTTTCCGTGCTCTTTGCTCAGGAGGTGGAGTTTACAGCTGACCGTCCGGGAGCCTCTACCGGTCCTTCAACAGTAGCCAAGGGTGTCATTCAATGGGAACAGGGTGTGAAGTATGACGGTGACGACGGAAAAGGTGCATTCACTTTCAGCAGTACAAGGTTCAGGTATGGTCTTTTTGACGGAGTGGAGTTGCGCCTCTCAGGAGATGGTTTCATATATGACAATGCAAACCGTTGGGAACCTGCATCCCCGGGAGTGAATATAGGTGCAAAAATACGCTGTCACGAGGAACAGGGTGCTGTTCCTGCAATATCTGTACTTGCAAACTTCGCAATTCCATGTACTGGAACCAAAGGCTTTGTGGTAGAGAACTTTGCGCCTTCGCTCTATCTGTTGTTCGGGAATACACTTAATGACAGGTTCAGTCTTGGATACAATGTGGGTGCTGAGTGGGACGGTGCGTCTCCCTCGCCGGCGACATTCCTTGCTTTGTCTCTTGGCTATTCGATAACAGACGGTCTGGGATGTTTTGTCGAGAGTTACAACTACTTGGCAAGGGACTGTAATCAGTTTTGTGCCGATTGGGGATTCAATTATATGGTTGCACGCAAGGTTCAGCTTGATCTTGCGGCAAATATAGACTTGTGTGACCCGGTGCATTGCTGGGCTGTAAGTTTTGGTGTAGCGTGGCAGATAAATTAAATGATAAATAATAAAACTGCATAAAATAATATGAATCGAGTACTGAAATTTAAACGCCAACTTGCCAAAGTGTTTGATAATGATCTTCGTACGAAACAATGGCACAACTATCTTGATTACGCTATTATTGGACTTATCGCAATAAGCACACTTACTGTATTTGCTTCGACTTTTGCTCTTCCTCCTTCATGCGAGAGGATTCTGTCTGCAATAGACATTGTCACAGCAATAACTTTTACAGTTGAGGTTACATTGCGCATCTGGGTAGCCGATTTGATTTCTCCCAAATATGCAGGTTTCTGGGGCAGAGTCAAGTATTGCTTTACTTTCTATGGACTGATTGATGTTCTATCAACATATTCATTCTATGTTTCAATGTTCATATCATTGCCATATTCGGTGTTGAAGGCTTTGCGTGTACTGCGTCTGTTGCGTGTGTTCCGTTATATGCACTCGTTCCGCCTGTTGCAGACAGCAATATCTTCCAAGTCAAGGGAGTTGTGGGTGTCACTCCAGTTCCTTATTATTGTTACTTTGATGTTGTCGTTTGTGCTTTTCTTCTATGAGCATAATGCACAACCCGATGTGTATGACAATGGATTCAAGTCTGTGGTATGGGCTTTTGCACAGTATATCGGTGATCCCGGTGGCTTTGCCGATACTCCTCCCATTACTCTTGTAGGACGGTTGGTGGCAAGTGTGATAGGTGTTCTTGGTATTGCTATTTTTGCAGTT
This sequence comes from Bacteroidaceae bacterium, assembly GCA_017383665.1. Lineage (GTDB taxonomy): Bacteria > Bacteroidota > Bacteroidia > Bacteroidales > Bacteroidaceae > HGM04593. The sequence goes on from JAFNWA010000074.1 coordinate 2,859, forward strand.
CCTGCCGGTCTTGTCGGTGCGGGTTTTTCCGAGGCTATGGAGGACGAGAAGCAGAACGAGAAGATTAAGGATAATATTACCAGAATTGTGCACTCCTTCAAATTCGTGCATGATCAGCATTATACCGGTCTGTTTGCTGTACCACGCTACAAGGAGGTGAATAGTATCATTACACGCAAGTTTATTCCGTATGACGATGTCCTTGAGACTATTAAGGAGTCGGAGTGTTTGCATCTGTATGATATTGTGAACTCTATAAATACTGCCGACAAACCGGAGAGTAAGGTTGTGGTTGTGAACTACAAACATAATACACCTTATGGATGCTGTATTGACAGGGGATCGAAGGTGACTATTGTATGTACTTCGGGAACTTCAGAGCCTTTGACGAGTTGGTTTGCGTATCATGTGGCAAAACTTGGAGGTTTCAACTATGTTTCAAAAGAAGTGGAGACCGACATTGACAACCCTACATCCTACTATAATATCCCGGTAAATGCCGGATGCCCTAATCTCAAACTATTCCTTGACGATATTTCGCGATTGGCGGCACATGAGGGAAGTTGGGTGATTCCAATCCTTGAGGCTACTGGACCAAGAAACCGCCCATCACAGTTCCATTTCTGTTATAATAGCAACAAGGGCGATAGCAGCTACAACGATCCTATGAGTCTTGTGAAGGATTATTCTTCGTTCGACGCTCTTTATGCAGACCTGGAACAAACTTTGGCAGGGAAGTATGATTACAAATGTGACAAGAATGAGTTCTATGCTATTGGAAAAGCAAATGTAGGACATCATTTTGTTGCGGAGAATATTTTTACTTTGCGTGTTGAGGCTTTCATTTGGATATATGACTGCCGATATCTTGCTATTGCAAAGGATTTGGCCGAGGCCTTCCACAAAGTTCTTGAACCGGAGCGTGAATTGGTGACTCCGCCCGAGATGCTCGTGCGCCCCGAAGGCAAGGATTTTGGTATGCAGGATTATGTTGATTGATTATGGAACTGTTGAAATCACTTTATGAGATAAACAGCAAGTCGGGATACGAGGCTGAGATAAAGAATTTTGTATTGGGACAGCTTGCTGATGTGGCACTCTCTGTTGAGGAGGATTCTTTTGGTAATATCTTTATAACAAAGGGTGTTGCCGGGAGTTATTCTTGCGTTAGTGCGCATCTTGACGAGGTGCATGCGCCTGTGGAGAAGAGTCTGGTTGTTGATGGCGATATGATATATGCCGTTGATGTTGCAGGCGAACGCACCGGCATTGGTGCCGATGACAAGAACGGCTTGTGGATAATAATAAGGCTGTTGCATGATAAACCGTTGCTGAAGGTCGCTCTCTTTGTCCAGGAAGAACGCGATGGGGAAATGGCTGGGTGTCGTGGCTCAAAAGCCTGTTCGCTCGGTTTCTTCAATGATGTGCGTTATATTCTTGCTGTTGACCGCAAGGGTGATAGCGAGGTGGTGACTGTAGGCAAGGGTGATATACGCCTGTGCAACGATGACATGTTCCCGCTTGATGTCCTGCAAAAATATGGATATGAGTGTGTGCCGGGTGGGCGCACTGATGTTGTCGCTCTCAAGGAGCGCGGATTGCCGGCTCCTTGCTGCAACATCAGTTGCGGTTACTACAATGCCCACAAGCCCGATGAGTATTCAAAGTTCAGTCATCTTGAGAAGGCCTTGGCTTTTGTAGGTGAGTTATTGGAGAAAATTGTTTAAATAAACTTTGAAGGTATGTATATAGTCAAAATTACGAACGGTAGGGTGGAACTCTACAATGAAAGAGGGTGCTATCAAAGGACAATCGTTAACAGCAATGCTGTTTATACCGATATTGATATGACACAGACGAAGATTGTTGTTACCATGACCAACGGTAGGGTAGAACTCTATGATGAAATGGGTTGTTATCAAAGAACGATTTATAATGGCAATGCAACCCAGGCCAGGTGGGCTGGTGGCGATATTGCTGTATATTCCGGCAGTTGTGTAGAATTGTATAGCGACAGGGGATGCTATATCAGAAGAATCTGACAATTTGTAGATAAAACAATGTGGGAGTCACCATGGTGGCTCCCACATTGTTTTTATTCTTCTACAGCCTTCAGGTAATTGATTACCGGGTTGGCGTACATTTCGAGTATCTTTCTGCGGCAGAACTCGTTGTCGCGGTTGGGAAGGTCAATCTTCTCAATCTGTCCCTGCAGGTATGCTTCGAGCTTCGCCTTGTCTTCTGCTGTATATTTGTCGGCAAAGCGTGTGTCGCCTGTGAGCTGTTCGTAGAAGTAGTAGTTGATGGGCCAGAACTTGTAGTTCTTGTGTATGTGGCGGTCGATGATGCGTGCCACTGCTGCGGTCTTCTCGTTCTTGCCCAGTGAGCGGTCGATGGCGTCAATCTCGTCGTTGATGCAGTCGGCAATGTGGTAATGGATGCCGCCCTTGTAGCCGAACATGCCGGTCTTCATGTTTATGAGGTCGTCTTGTGGTGCCTTCTTCCACTCGGGGTTGTCGCGTTTCTGCTGGAACTCCTTTGCCTTGAGGTAGTCACACGGGTCATATTCGTATGAGATTGTTGTTGGGGCAATGTTCAGCTCCTTCAATGCGTCAATGATGTCGCCAGTGCTGTACATCGAGAGCATTTTTATGAGGCCCTCCTGTGTACGGTCGTTGCTGTCCTTGGCGCGTCCCTCGCGCTGTGCAAGCCAGATGGGCTGGTTGCGCTCGGCAATGGTGTGGTGCATATATGACGATAGGCGCTTTGATGATGCAAGCATCTCGCGTATGCTTGCCGAGCGCTGCACGATGAAACTGCGGTTCACGCGCACGAGTTTCTTTATCCAAGGGCGGATGAGCAGGTTGTCGCCAATGGCAATCTCAACGGTGTTGCCCACGGTCTCAATGAACACGATGCAAAGGAATGCCGAGTCCATGATGATGTCGCGGTGATTGGAGATGCAGAGTGATTTTGCCATGTTCTCCTTGTTCTCTACGCTCACGGTGAGCCCGTTCGAGAGTTTCTGGATTACGCCCTTGACAAAGGGATATACCAATGCCTTCTGGAACTCGAGGTTGTCCTTTGATGCACGCATCTGTCCTGCGATATACTCAAAGGGTATTTCTTTGAATGCCTGTCCAATTACTGCCTGAAATTCAGGGTCGGCAATGAGCTCTTCGAAAATTTGTGGTAGCTCTTCGGGGGTGTAAGGACGGATTTCGTCAAATTCTGCTGGTATCATAGTGCTCTATTTAATTGTTTACAAAATGATTTTAGGGTCAGAAATATAATATGACCCATAATATGCAATGCAAGATACGGCAAATATAATCAATACGCAAATAAACATTCAATTTTTGTTATCTTATGCAAACATACACTAAAATTTATTTATTTTTGCAGTCTGTTTGCGTCTGCTTGTGCAGGCTGTGATAAAAAATCTAAAAATGACATTTCACTACTATGAAACCTACTAAAAAACTCTTTTCCAGGATACCTGGCGGTGTGGTAACTCTGGCGGTATTTGTTCTGTTGTTTGGCTATTTAGGCTCCGAAATGGGCGCTGCAAATATGCTGAATACAATAATGAATACTTCGCATGATTTGTTGCTGAACACGGTGTTCTATCTTATGGCAATATGTGTTTTGACCGGTGCTATTGGCAAGATTTTCGTTGAGTTCGGCGTGGTGAAACTACTTGAGAAACTTTTGCGCCCGTTGATGAAACCGCTGTTCAACCTGCCCGGTGTGGCTTCGCTTGGCGCGGTGCTGACATTCCTCTCCGATAACCCTGCAATCATATCGTTGGCACAAGACAAGAAGTTTGCGTCATACTTCAAAAAGTATCAGTTCATTTCACTCAATAACTTCGGAACATCTTTTGGTATGGGCCTGTTGGTTATTGTGTTTATGATAGGCCAGGGCTATTTTATGGAGTCTTTTGTGGGATTCATAGGTGCCATGGTAGGTTGCATAGTCTCTACAAGGCTTATGCAGCATTTTGTGATAAAGGCTTATCCACACTACAAAACCGAAAATGCAGTGGATTTGGACGCCATTGAGGATGAAAAGGATGTTCAAAGCAATAAACCTCTTTTCCAGCGTATTCTTGACTCGTTGCTCGATGGTGGCCGCAGCGGTGTTGATGTGGGCATGGTCATCATTCCCGGCGTTCTTGTTATATCTACGCTTGTGATGATTTTTACATATGGTCCCGATCCTGCTACAGGGGAATATACAGGAGCTGCCAAAGAGGGTGTTGAACTGTTGCCTTGGATTGGTAAAGAGTTGAGTCTTGTGTTCGAGGGGCTTTTCGGATTTACCGATCCGCATCTCATAGCATTCCCTATCACTGCTATCGGTGCAGTTGGTGCAGCACTTGGTCTTGTCCCTGATTTTGCTTCACAAGGTTGGATAGACGGCAATGCCATTGCCGTGTTCACAGCCATCGGCATGTGTTGGAGTGGATTTTTGAGTACTCACACTGCAATGCTTGATGCTCTTGGTTATCGTAAGCTTACCTCAAAGGATATACTTTCTCACACGATAGGTGGTCTTGTTGCCGGAATTGTCGCCCATTGGATATATATGCTTGTGACGCTGATTTTCTTTTCATCATCTCCGGTAGAACAGGTTGTGACACTTGAAAATGAAAAAGTTGTAACATGTGAATGGGTTTCAGGTTCTTCTACATGGACTCCTGTCAAGACAGATTCTCTGCAGAATAAAATGAGAATACGCAATATCGCCTACAAGACGATTGATTTGTCGGTTGAAGAGCCTGGAGTTATAAGTGTCAACTTCAAGAACAATAAGGGTGCTGAGAGTCTTAATCTTTTGGGTATTGATATTGTTGATGAAGGCGGCAATGGCCTCGCAGCTTGTTATAATTCAAATGTGACTGATGACAGCCTTGATTGTGTCTTCACTCTTGACGATGTGCCGAGCGGAAAATACAAGTTGAGGTATTTTGTTGAGCGCAATGCGGCATTGGGCGCATCTAATGGGATTTTGACTCTGGAGCTCAAGTCGCATGAAGTAGTACTGGATAGCCTGTTAAAGCAGGTTCGTCCTTTGTGTGATGTTAAAGCCGGAACAAAGGAACAGGCTGTGCTTGGTGCTTTGTTAAGGCTATTGTGCGATAAGTACGAGGCAATGCTTGCCGACCCTAATACTACTGTAGAAGAGTTTGAAGCAGCATGTGATGAACTTCTCAAGGTTGTTGAGTAAATATTGTAAGAGTTTTTATATGAAAATAGGTGTCCTGACGGCAATGACTTCGGAATTTGAGCAGCTTGCAGCAATGCTTGATGGGGTTGCTAAGTGTGAGAAAAACGGCATAGAGTATCTTGTAGGTCGTGTCGGTGAGAATGAGATTGTTCTGCGTCAATGTGGAATTGGCAAAGTGAATGCAGCTCTTGGTGCTGCAGAGCTTATCCGTGCTTTCTCGCCCGATGCGATGGTGAGCACCGGTGTTGCCGGTGGTATTGACTGTTGTCTTGGAGTTATGGATGTGGTGGTGAGCTCTTCCATAGTATATCACGATGTGTGGTGTGGCATGGGATGCGAGTATGGTCAGGTGCAGGGCATGCCGGCTGTGTTTGTTGCCGATGAGGCTATGTGCAGTGCTGCACAGTCGTTGAATGAAGAGCCTGGTAATGCAACACGCATACATGCCGGCCTTATATGCACCGGTGACCAGTTCATTACCAACCGCGATGAACTCGACAAGATAAAGGGTAACTTCCCTGCCGGTCTGGCTGTAGACATGGAGTCTGCTGCAATTGCACAGACCTGCCACATCTATGGAGTTCCGTTTGTGAGTTTCCGCATTATCAGCGATACACCGGGTGTTGACAAGCATATTCAGCAGTATGAGAACTTTTGGGGCGAGATGGCCGACCGTTCATTCGGTGTGACACGACGCTTCCTTATGAAACTTTAAAAGAGACTGATATCATGGAAAAGATACCAAGTTTTACAATTGACCATATACGCCTCAATCGTGGGGTGTATGTTTCAAGGCAAGATGTTGTTGGCGGTGAGGTTGTGACAACCTTTGATGTGCGCATGAAGGAACCTAATCGTGAACCGGCGCTCAGTCCAAGTGCTATACATACAATGGAACATCTTGTGGCTACATTCCTGCGCAACCATCCGGTGTGGGCAAGCCGCATCATCTATTGGGGACCTATGGGTTGCCTGACAGGAAACTATCTCATTGTCAAGGGTGATATTCCATCGCGTGATATTGTTCCTTTGCTGCGTGAGGCTTTCGCTTTTGTTGCCTCATATGATGGTGAGGTTCCAGGAGCTACAGCACGCGACTGCGGTAACTATTTGTTGATGAACCTTCCCGAGGCGCGTTGGGAGGCACGCAAATACTTGACCGAGGTGCTTGAAAGGATTTCTGATGAAAATTTGACATATCCGGAATAATATATGGCTATGAGAAAAATGCTTGTTTTTTTGGCTGCGTTGATGCTTCTCACGAGTTGTAATTTTGGTGGAAGAAAGCAACGGGATGAGAATCCGGTGGTCAGTATGTTGAATATCAGTAGCTCTATGTTGCAGTCGTCGCTTGAGGCTCAGGGTGCAGCGTATTCAAGTGATTTTGGCGGTTTTTTCAAGGCTTATGCAAAGCTGGCCGGCGGAATGCTTGATATGGTTGAATTGTATGGTGATGTCATGGTTGAAGCCGAGGCTCATGACCGTGAAAGACAGTTCCGTAAGCCCCTGCGATCTCAAGAACCTCAAGTGGAGGATTGGGATGCAGTAAGGGATGGTTTTGAAACTCTGTTCCAGTGTACAAGATTGGGCATAGACTTTGCTGAACGTCAGCAAAAAAGAGAGGCGGAAAGAACTGAATCTCAATATAGATGTCCGCGTTATCGTTAAGGATATAAGAGTGTTATGAACAAAGAAAGTCAACTTCGTGCGAAGTTGACTTTCTTTGTTGTTGTCCTACCCGGATTCGAACCAGGACAAACAGAACCAAAACCTGTTGTGCTACCATTACACCATAGGACAATCCTTATTGTGCTCTCTTTTGAAGAGCGGTGCAAAGATATGCAATTTTGGCGTAAATGCCAAATAATTTGGGCTGTTTTTGATTGTGTAGTGTCCGTGACGGATGCGAATAGATGCCTTTGTGCATCAAACGGTGAATGAGTTCACTGTGCATATCACTTTCTCCACCTCGTTGTCGCTCATTGCCGGGTGACATGGGAGGCTTAGCTCCTGGTCATGGATGCTCTCCGTGATTGGCAAATGAAGTTTGTTGAACTCTTTGAGTGCTGTTTGCTTGTGTGGTGGAACAGGGTAGTGGATTAGTGTTTCAATGCCGTTTTCAGTCATCCACTGTTGGAGCGAATCTCTATTATTGCAGAATACGGGGTATATATGATATACATGCTCACCATTGTTGCCTGTTGCCGGAAGGGATACATGTGGGTTTGTGATTCCGGTGTTGTATTTGTGAGCAATCTCCATGCGTCTTTTATTATCGCTCTCAAGGCTCTGCAACTTGACCAAGAGTGTAGCAGCCTGTATCTCGTCGAGGCGGCTGTTTACTCCCCTGCAGACATTTATGTACTTCTTGTGTGAGCCGTAATTGGCTATTGCTTTTGCGGCTTTGGCAAGTTGCTCGTCATTGGTGGTGATTGCTCCACCGTCACCCAATGCTCCCAGGTTTTTGCCCGGGTAGAAACTGAATGCTGCTGCATCTCCAAGGTTGCCTGTGCGTTTGCCGTTGTATATTGCACCGTGTGCCTGTGCGCTGTCTTCAATAACCTTCAATGAGTGTTTTTTGGCAATTGCATTTATGGTGTCCATGTCAGCGACAAGACCATAGAGATGTACGGGCATTATTGCCCGTGTGTTCTCTGTGATGAGGCCTTCAATAAGTTTGGTATTGATGTTGCAACTATCTGTGAAGGGTTCGCATAGAACTGGCTTCAACCCAGCTTCCATTATGGCAAGTATTGTAGCAATATATGTGTTTGCCGGTACTATTACTTCATCGCCCGGTTTCATTGCGTCAATCTCGCAGTATGCCCTGAGGATTATTGTGAGTGCATCAAGCCCATTGCCTGTGCCAACACAGTATTTGCAGCCACAGTAGTCTGCAAAAGCCTGTTCAAAGCGTTCGCACTCCTTGCCGCGTATGTACCATCCCGATTGGGCTGCCCTTGTCACTGCTTCGGTGAGTGCCGGCTCGTATCTTTTGTTAATCTCTTTCAGGTCGCAATATTTTATCATCAGCCGTTCTTTTTTAGGTCAATGGTATATGTGTCATACACAACTGCGCGGCCACCCATGCGCTCCTTGTAGGCAATGAGTCCGCTGTTGAGGTAGCGGCCTCCATCTTCCACAGATATTCCAAAGTCGAAATATTCCTTGTCGGCAAGGCGGTTGTTTATCAGCTCCTCGTACAGGTGGTCAAGGGCGCTTATGCGGCGACCCTCTTCGGTCGTTGCCGAATATTGCATGTGTACAACATTTTCGGTAATGAACAGTACTACACCGCCAAGCGTGTTGCTGTTGTTGTCGGTAATGCAAAAGAGTTTTATGTTTTCGGGAAAGCGTTCCTTGAGCATTGTAATCTCCTCGATGCTGTGTACGGGTGTCGTGTTGTACTTGCTCTGCAATCTTTCGCTAAGGATTCTCCAGAATGTGGAAAAATCGCTCTCATCAACAATGTGCAAGCGGCTTTTTGCTCTCTCCGTAAGTTTTCGTCTGCCACTTATTGCTAATGGACTCCTCAGTGGAATTGCCGATGACACCTTGCGCTCGGTGATTATGGCATCGCTACGGAACAGTGCGTACAAGTACTCTTCGCAGGGATAACTGTGATATATATGTGGTGTGGGCTTATATATGAGTTTTGTCGCATTTGTATTTGCAAGGATGTACTCCTTGGTTATGTCGAACAAGTGGAGAACCTCGGCGGTTGTTGTCCCACCGGCAAGCAATAAGCCTCCGTATGTAAGTCCGTTATGCGAACAGAAACACTCTTCTTTTATGTGTGCAGGCAGTATCGCAATCAGTTCGGTATCGCGGTAGAACATGAGAGAGTGGTCTGTGAAACGGTCGGCATGGTAGTCCATATAGCCGCGTCTGTGCAGGAATGTGCCGTTGCGACTGCAGCCAACAAAAGAGTTCCACTCGGCCTGTTTGCCTGTGGAGTATCTCTCTATTCGATATTCGTGTGCCTGCTGTTCCATTATTTGCCAATGTATTTCAGGAACTCTTCGTATGAGTTTATGTAGGTTGATTCGTCATACGAATGTGATGCCAGTACAAGCAGTACGGCGTCTGGGGAGAAATTCCTTAGCTCGTCCCATGTGTCTGGCGGAATGAGCAAGCCTTTGTCCTTGGTGTCGAGCAAATAGGTCTTCCTGCCGTTCTTGTCTTCGAGTGTTATCTCTACACTGCCGCTGACGGCAATGACATATTCCGATGAAACTTTATTCGAATGCTTGCCGCGTTCTTCTCCTTGTGGTACGCCGTGTATCCAATAGGCCCGTTGTATCTTGAAGGGTACTTCGCATCCCTCCTCAACAATGGTGAGGCTTCCTCGGCTATCGGTATATGTCCTGAGTTTGTCCATTGAGAATTCCTTTATATGGCAAAAATATCGAAAATTTGTTACTGCCGCAATTTTTGCAATGAAAAAGATTACAATATGATACCGCATCTTGCGGCATTCTTGATTGTCTGCAATGCCAATTCCTCAACCGTTGTGCCTCTTGCTTGGGCTACAGCAGCGTATATGTCGGTTATTGCAACATTGCTTTCGTCGCTTTCTATGAAGAGACTTTCGGCCGGGATTGCCTTTGCACTATCTGGGTTGAATTGCTCACCCAGTGATATGTAAAAGCCTGCTCTTAAGAGTTGTTCGGCCTGTGCCGGTTTGCCACGGAATCCATGGATTATCCATGCCTGTTTAGGTGAAATGGCCTTGTGAATGGGGATGAGCTCATTGTAGGCCTTTACACAATGTATCATGAGCGGTTTCTCTACTTTTTCGGCAAGCAGGGCCTGTGCACGGAATATCTCTTTCTGCAATTCAATGCTCACAGGTGATTTCAGTTTGTCCAAGCCACATTCGCCTATTGCAACGACATTGTCGGCTTTGGCAATCTCAGCAATGGTGTTGAACTCTCTCTCCCACTTTTCGTTGATATGCCACGGGTGTATCCCGATGGAGATTCTCTTGTCGGCTACATAGCCGTTACTGCAATTGTATATTGCGTGTTCAGCGACGCAGTTGTGGGTGTGTATGTCAATAAGTAACATGGCCTGCACTTGTTTTATGGAACGGGGTCATAGCCCGAGCCTCCCCATGGATGGCAACGCAGGATGCGCCTGATTGCAAGGTAGAGCCCTTTGATTGGTCCGTGTTTGCGCAACGCTTCAATGGCGTATTGTGAACAGGTGGGAGTGAAACGGCACGATGGAGGTGTCATTGGTGAGATTACCTTTTGGTAGAACCTTATTGGTAATATGAGAATTGTTATAAGGATTTTTCGCATATTATGCCGTCTTTTGTTAGGATGCTCTCCAGTAGTTTGGTCATCTTTTTCCTTATAAACGCAGTGCTGTTGTGTTTATTGTCTATATATATAATGGCAACTGCCATCTTCTTGCGGTTGTTCTCCAGTGTCTCGATAAACGGGTGCTTGCTTGTGCGGTATGCCTCGCGTATGCGTCTCTTTACAAGGTTGCGATCAACGGCATGGCGGAACCTTTTCTTTGACACATTTATGAGTATGGCTGCAGTGGGTTCTTGTGCTTCAAGCGGCTGTTCAATGAAGATTGCGCGCAAAGGGTATGATGTAACGGATGTGCCATTGGCATAGACCTGCTCAATGGCGCTTTTGCTTTTCAGGTGCTCCCTTAGTGGAAATGTGTTACGTTTCATCCCTGATGTTGTTTATCTAATAATTCAGCCCCGTCTTGTGGACGAGGCTGAAGGAATATCTTTTTACTTGTTGTTCGCTGTCAGGTATGCGTCCAAAGCTGCTGGCATGTTGGTGGCCGACGCTGATGGCGCTTCAAGGTCGAGTCTCAGTCCGTGTTGCTTGATGTACTCTGCTGTTACATTTCCAAAGCATGCAATCAACTGCTCGCCCTGTGTGTAGTCGGGGACATTCTTGTTCAGCGAGTCGATACCGTGTGGGCTGAAGAAGATGAGCATGTCGTATGACTTTATATACTCAGGTGCAATCTCGGTGCTTACCGTGCGGTACATTTCGGCCTGTGAATGTTTGATCTCGTACTTGTCAAAAATTTCGTTCAACTCGTTGTTGTGTACATTTGACATTGGCACAAAGTATGTCTCTGTCTTGTGCTTTGCAAACAACGGATCGAGGTCCTGTATGTGACCGTTGCCGAAGAATACCTTTCTCTTGCGGTACTGCACATACTTCTGGATGTACAACGAAACAGTCTCCGACAGACAGAAGTACTTCATGTCATCGGGTACCGATACTCTCAACTCCTTGCATAATGTGAAAAAGTGGTCAATGGCGTGGCGTGAAAGGAATACTATTGCAGTGTGGTTCAGAATTGAAACCTTCTGCTGTCTGAATTCCTTTGCAGTTACCCCTTCGACTTTTATGAAAGAACAGAAGTCTATCTGCACATTATGCTTCTCCGCTATGTCAAAAT
>JAFNWA010000005.1 GCA_017383665.1 Bacteroidaceae bacterium
AAAATGTAACAAGTGGCCGTTTAATGTAGGGGGGGGGTAATTTTGTCAGCAAAAAAGCCGTTTTGCTAACAAAATGTCAGCGCCTTTAAGGGCGCGGCGAAAGGTTCTTCGTTCCTACTGCTAAAATAGGGGGTAGATTGGGTGGCGGAAAATGGGAAATGGGCCTGTGGGATTAGAACTCCATCAATATGCGTGCGTTGATGAGGCGGCCTGTGAGGTAGTTGGGCACAGCGTAGTTGTGATTGTTGATGTCCTTTACCCAGTAGTATGAGTTGACATTGTTGATGCCCAGTAGATTGAATGCGTCAATACCCAACCAGATGTTCTTGAAATATTGGCGCACTCCGGTGCGGTAGCGTCTGTCCTCATTGTCGAGCAGGCGGTAGGACATACCAATATCTACACGGCGGTAGGCTGGTGCGTTGAATGTGTGTTTCTCGCGACCGGTGTGTGGTGGTCCAAAGGGTAATCCGTCGGCATAGGTGCACTGAAGGCTCATTTTCCAACGGTCGGTACCGGGGAAATAGTCGGTAAAATAGAGCGATGCACAGAATGTGCTGTTTGTGGGGCGCTGAATCCAGTCGCCACCATTGATGCGCTCCTTGGTGTCCATGACCGAGAGGGTGAGCCATGAGTCGGTGCCCGGCACGAATTCGCCGAACAGTTTAAGATCGAGTCCGGTTGCGTAGCCGTTAGCGCAATTTTCGCCGTAATAGACTATACGCACATTGTCTATGTTATAAGGTATAAGATTGTCCAGTTTCTTATAATAGGTCTCTGCTGTGAACTTGAATGGGCGATTATAGATGGTGAAGTGGTAGTCACAACCCAAAACAAAGTGTATGGAGCGTTGCGATTTTATGTTTTTGTTAAGTGTGACTGTTGTTATGCCACCTGTTGTGGTGGTGTCGCGCATCTCTTTGTAGAATGGTGTCTGGTAATAGACTCCTGTTGCAAAGCGGAATGTTACATCATCGCTGAACTTGGGGACAAGTCCAATGCTGGCGCGAGGAGAGAAGATGACTTCGTTATTCCAGTCCCACCATGAGAGGCGGGCTCCGGCATTTATTGAAATGAGTCCTATGCTGCTGTTGAATTTATATGTGTCTTGAATGTATGCGCTTATGTGATTGCTTGTGTATTCGCTCTTGGAACTTAAGCTGTACACCGGGCGCAGTCCGTTGTTTACGACGGGTACATTGTAGCCCAGAGAGTCGCGCAACTCCCATTCACGCTGCTTGTCGTTGAATGATTCGCGTTTCCACTCGACACCCCAACGCAAATCGTTGCTCTTTATGTAGTGTTTACCGGTGAATGATGCGGTCTGTACATTGGCTTTGAGGTAGTTGCGCGCGTGCTCCATGTACCGCCCGACACCCATTGTCTGGTCTGTGTTTATCTCGTTCAGCCAATATTCACCCATGATGTCGTATGTCTCCTCCTCGTCGGTGTTGAATGCCGATGCCTGCAAGGTGAACTGGTTGTATTCGTTGGGGGTGAAGTTCAGTGATGCTGCACCGAAGAATGTGCGGAACAGGTCGCTCTCCCATCCGCCGAAATAGACCTTGAACTCTTTGACATCCTCTAATGTTCCGAAACTTGTAGTGCGGTCACTGGGGGTGAAATTGTATTTGTTCTGGGATATGTTGCCTATGATGCTAAGGTTGAGCTTGTCCGTGATGCGCCAGTCAAGATATGCCTGGTAGTCAATGAAACTTGGCTTGTATTCTCCCTTGGTGTCGAATGTGCCAAAGAGGTAGCTGTTGCTCTTGTAGCGCACGGAGTTTGAGATGCTTATTTTGTTGTTGCCCCAGCCTATATATGCACTTGCTCCAAGCAGGCTTGCTGCTACAGAGCTCTCAAATTCGCGTGGTTTGCGGTATGTGACATCGAGAACCGATGACATCTTGTCGCCATATTTAGCCTCAAAACCACCCGTTGAAAAGGATACTGCACTGACCATATCGGGGTTGAGGAAGCTGAGTCCTTCCTGTTGTCCTGCGCGTATGAGCAGCGGCCTGTAAACCTCTATGCCGTTGACATAGACGCTGTTCTCGTCAAAGTTTCCACCTCGTACATTGTATTGCGAACTGAGCTCGTTGTGTGAACTTACGCCTGCTTGTGATTTTATAAGGTCTTCAATTGCACTGCCGCTTGCCGATGGCTGAAGACGCAATTTGTCGGGCAACTCTATCTTTTGTGTACTGCCCATCTGCTTTTCGCGGTCAACTATTTCAACCTGTTGAAGGGAGATGTCGAGCGATGGCAATACAACATTTACTATTACTGTATCTGTGGGTGATTTGAATGTGCGTTTGCGTGTCTGGTAGCCTATCATGGAGAATATGAGGGTGAGGCTGTCACGGCTTTCACAGGTGAGGGTGTAGTAACCGTTTAAATCGGCAACGGTACCTTTCGGCTCGCCTTGGATGCCGATACCTGCAACTTCTACCGGCTTGTGGTTCTCGTCGGTGATGCGTCCCTTGAAGGTTACCTTCTGGGCTGTCGCTCCGGTGCAAACCGCAAATATAAGTAGTAATGCAATGTATATCCTCAACTTCATCTTCTTTCTTTTTGCAAGGTATTCCTTCTATTAACGGGATTTTACTTTTAAATGTATATCTTGCGTAAAATTTTATTTATCCAGTTCCATTTGAAACGGTACCATCGCAATGTGCCCACCTGCTTGCCTCCATAATTGAGCAATGTGTTTATGAACTTGCGCTGTGTAAATGGTAGGGCTCTTGCTTCGAGAAACTCAAAATGTGCATATCCGTTGTGGTGCGCGTCGGTTATTGCTGCCCATATTGCCATTATGCCGGGATAGAGCAACGGATAACTCTTGCGTAAACCACAACTGAAAGCAAGGTTGGCACGGCCGTTTTCATAAAGGCAGAGTGAACTGCCTATTATCTTGCCTCTATGTTCAACGATAAAAAGTTTTGCTTCATCGGACAAATCTCCATTGGTGGTGTAGAGCATTGTGCGAAGTACATTCTCCTTGGGCAATTTGCGCTGTATCTTGCTGCGATAGTAGTTGCGCATGAGTTTAAGTCCTTCCTTTATTTCGTCGGGGGTGGTGGCGCGGTGATGGGTGACGCCACTCTTTTCGGCCTTGCGTATGTGTGCTTTGTAGGCACGGGTGAGTCTCTCATGTGGATCTTTGCTGTGCAGCGAGATGTAGAGGCGCTGATCACGCAGCGGTGTGAAATTACGCGCGCTCAGTGTGCTGTAGGCAAAGCGTGAGTCTTCAATGTTCAGCGCTTCAATGAATGTGTGGCGGAAATCAAGTATATCGAATGTTTTTTCAAGGAATGCTGCAAAGATATTCTCGCGCTCGGCATTTGTGCAATTGCTGTGATATACTCCCTGTCCATTTATAGTGTACCAATAGTTGAGTACAGGCGGTATTATGCGTATTGTCCTTCGTTTTATTACAAGGAGATGTCCCAGCTCGTTCTTCTGTTCATCGTACGCTACAAACATATAAGGCTTACATCCTTTACTGTGCTCTATGGTGCGGAACAATAACGCGGAATGGAGTGCCGACCCTGTGATGAGTGCCGGCAGTGTTTGACTTTTAGTGTATATCTCTATCTGCACCGTGATTCTCTGTTTTTGCTTTGTAAAGGTAATGAAAAAATGGAAATAATTTGCTACCTTTGCACTATTCTATTTTATATAACTGCTGATTTGGTCCATAGAATGGGCGTGTTGTGGCAATGGAAGAGAAAAATATATACATATTGGCTATTGAGTCGTCGTGCGACGATACTTCGGCGGCTGTGATGCGCGGCGACACTGTGTTGTCTAATGTTACAGCCAGTCAGGCTGTGCATGAGCAGTATGGGGGAGTGGTGCCTGAACTTGCATCGCGTGCGCATGAACAAAATATTGTTCCTGTAGTAGATGCGGCTCTTAAAAAGGCCGGCATAACAAAGGAACAGCTGAGTGCAATTGCCTTTACACGAGGTCCCGGGCTCATGGGATCTTTGCTCGTGGGCGTGTCGTTTGCCAAGGGATTGGCAGCGTCGTTGCGCATTCCAATGATTGAGGTGAACCATTTGCAGGGTCACATCTTGGCTCATTTTATAAAGGAGGAGGGTGTTGAGCATAGGGCTCCCGAATATCCATTCCTGTGTCTTATGGTTTCCGGTGGCAACTCACAGATAGTGAAGGTGAACAGTTACAAGGAGATGGAAATCATTGGCCAGACAATCGATGATGCGGCCGGTGAGGCAATGGACAAATGTGCCAAGGTTATGGGACTTGGCTATCCCGGAGGCCCAATCATTGACCGCTTGGCTCGCCTGGGAAATCCCGAGGCATACAGGTTCAGTAAACCGCATATTCCGGGGTTTGACTATAGCTTCAGTGGTTTGAAAACATCGTTCCTTTATACACTGCGCAAATTGGTTGCCGAGAATGAGAACTATGTCGAGGAACACAAGGAGGACTTGGCGGCTTCGTTTGAGGCTACAGTTGTCGCAGTGCTCATGGATAAGCTCCACAAGGCATCGAAGGCGCTGGGTATCAAGCGTATTGCGCTGTCGGGAGGTGTGTCGGCAAATACTGCTCTTCGTCAGGCTTATGCCGATTATGCAAAGCGTTACAAGTGGGATATTTATATTCCGAAATTCGGTTTTACAACCGATAATGCAGCTATGATAGGCATTGTGGGTTATTATAAATACCTTGACAAGGAGTTCTGTGCAATGGATTTGCCGGCTTTCTCAAGAACTACTATATAATAATGTGTAGCAACGACAGTTGGGTTCTGCTATAGTTTTTATTAAAAAAGAAAAATAATTGTGTTTTTGTTTGCAAGGTTATGCAAAATCGTATATCTTTGCACTCTGTTTTGAGTAGGTATCAAAAGAATAAACAAAAAAATATATAGAGATGTCTAAGATTTGTCAAATCACCGGTAAGAAAGCTATGGTGGGCAACAATGTTTCACACTCAAACAGAAAGACAAAGCGTCTTTTCAATGTGAACTTGTTCAAGAAGAAATTCTTCTATGTAGAGGAGAATTGTTGGATTCAGTTGCGCGTGAGTGCAGCGGGGTTGAAAACTATTAACCGAGTAGGTCTCGATGCAGCGTTGAAGGCTGCTGTTAAGAATGGCCACGTTGCTTGGGAGGAAATTAAAGTACTCGATTAATTAAAGGAGGAAAGTAGTATGGCTAAGAAGGTAAAAGGAAATCGTGTTCAGGTGATTCTTGAGTGCACCGAGCAGAAGAACAGCGGCGTTCCAGGTATGTCTCGTTACATCACCACAAAGAACCGCAAGAACACAACTGAGCGTTTGGAGTTGAAGAAATACAACCCATATTTGAAGAGAGTAACTGTTCACAAAGAAATTAAGTAATAAGAGATGGCTAAGAAAGCAGTGGCAACCCTCCAG
>JAFNWA010000006.1 GCA_017383665.1 Bacteroidaceae bacterium
CCGTTGCCAAGAATACTTGGGAGAAGGGTTTGACATACGCATTCCGTGACCGTCGTAACAAGAAGCGTGAGTTCCGCGCACTTTGGATCCAGCGTATCAATGCAGCAGCTCGCATCGAGGGTATGTCTTACTCTCAGTTGATGGGTGCTTTGCACAAGGCTGGTATCGAGATCAACCGCAAGGTTCTCGCTGACCTCGCATTGAACAACCCTGCAGCCTTCAAGGCAATTGTTGACAAGGTTAAGTAAATTGCTTCTTTGTGAAAGATAAATGACAGCCGCATGGCTGTCATTTGTTTTTGTATCTACTGTACTAAAAAAAATATGGACAACCGCATGGCTGTCCATATTCTGTCTTTATTATTTTGTCCTTTATTCTACATACAGAACCAAACCTTTCAGGTACTCACCCTCGGGGTGGTAGATGCTTACAGGGTGGTCGGCGGGCTGTGTCAACTGGTGCAGGATGCGTACATTGCGTTTTGCCATGGCTGCGGCAGTGAATACGGCTGTGCGGAAGTTCTCCTTGCTTACCACTTGTGAACAAGAGAATGTGAAAAGAATACCGCCCGGCTGAATCTTTTCAATGGCCTTGGCATTCAGGCGGCGATAGCCGATTAGTGCATTGCGCAGTGAGTCGCGGTGCTTTGCAAATGCCGGTGGGTCAAGGATGATAAGGTTGTAGTTGTTCCCCATTCTTTCCAGGAAATCGAAAGCGTCCACAGCGTATGCAGTGTGTCTGGTGTCACCGGGGAAATTGATTTCAACATTTGCATTTGTCAGGTCAATGGCCTTTGATGAACTATCGACAGAGTGTACAATTTCTGCACCGCCGCGTAGTGCATATATTGAGAATCCGCCTGTGTAGCAGAACATGTTGAGCAGTTTGCGCCCTTTGGCGTATTTCTCGAGCAATGAGCGGTTCTCGCGTTGGTCAACAAAGAAACCGGTTTTTTGTCCACGAAGCCAGTCGATGTGGAATTTTAGTCCATACTCGGTTGATATGTTGCCTGCATTGCCGCCGACAATATAACCATTGTCTTTGTTAATGTCTGCCTTGTAGGGCAGGGTGGTGTCTGATTTGTAATATATGTTCTTTATCTTGTCGCCAAGAACCTCCTGTATTGCTTTTGCTATCTCCATGCGGAAAACATGCATGCCTACGCTATGTGCCTGCATTACAGCGGTGTCGCCATAGATGTCAACAATGAGGCCGGGGAGGTTGTCACCCTCACCGTGTACAAGACGATAGGTGTTGTTGTCTTCGCGTGATGAAATACCTGTTCTTTCGCGTAGGTCGAACGCTGTTGCAATACGCTTGTTCCAGAATGCCTGGTCGATGGTCTCGTCGTTGAATGTGAGCACGCGCACAGCAATGCTTCCTACCTGTATATGTCCGCGTGCAATGAATTTGTGGTCATTGGTATATACGGTGACAATGTCGCCCTCTTCGGGCTTGCCTTCGATACGCTGTATTGCTCCCGAGAATATCCAGGGGTGAAAGCGTTGTAGCGATTCTTCCTTACCTCGTTTAAGTATTACGGCTTTTTCCATATTATTTTGGGTCAATTTGTTTTAACATGTTGTATATCTTAAGGCATGCCCACGCATCGGTGGCTGCATACTGTTTCTGTTTGTCTGTGAGCACATCATTCTCCCAATTGCTCAACTGCTGGCTTTTTGATATGCGCTGCCTGAATATGATGGCGAATATCTTTTGCAGGCTCATCTCTTCGATTCCGAAGTTTCCGACCACTTTTTGCAGGTCAACGAATCCGCCGGACTTGAACTTTCGGCGTTTGTTCAGTGCCTGATAGTCGTCGTGCAATGAAAGGCCAATCTTGGCAATCTGCTCGTTTTCAAGGAACGAGATGAGTGAGTCGGGCATTCCGGTGCGGTTGAGACGGATTAGAAAACAGGTGTCAGGGGTTGATAGCTGTATCAGTGATACATTGTGTTGTACACCCTTGCGGAATGACGGGCGTGTCTCGGTGTCGATTCCCACGACTCTTTCCTGCGACAGAGCCTTGACGGCTTTATCGACATCTGTTGCGGTGTCGATTGTGATGATGCGCCCCTCGAAAACAGCTGTGGGCATTGTGCTTATCTCGCTTTTTTCAATGCGTGCGTCAAAATGATTCATTTCTCTCCTCTTCTTCGTCCTCAAGTGTTGTGTTGTATCTTATGTCATGTAGCGCGCGCATGGTGTTTACGAGTGTCTGTCCCCAGTATTGGCGAAAGTGCTCGTTGCATTCAATGATTGCATCATGCATTGTTTCGTTTATGCCAATCTGGAAAAGAGAGACAAAATTCTTTATGTCTTGGTATATGTCTGCAATGTCTTCGGAAATACTCTTTGTAATAGGAGTGTCGCTGTATTTCATGTCGCTGACAAAGACATCGAGGTATGAATCCTTGTCGGACAATAGGTCAAAGATTGTCATGCGGACAACTTCGTAACAATCCTCAGAAACAAAATCCTGTTGCTCCTCATCACTTATTTTCTCTTCATCCGGCAACATCTGTGCCTTGATGTAAAGCAGTGGCAATAATTTAAGCAGGGTCTCTACAAATTCCTTGCGGTCGTACTCATTGCAGCGCTCTATGTAGGCGCAGAATTCGGCGGCAACGGTGACAAACTCCACAGTGTTGCGTGAAAAAACAATATCCTCTCTTCCGTTCATCTTGTTTGTGTTTTTATTTTGCTGCGAAGTTACAAAAAAATAGCAGAGGAGAGGATAAAAGGTATTTGTTTTTTTTGTATCTTCGCGTTTAAGTTGTGGCGGTGTGCCACTTTCTGATTTTAAAGAAGAAACACAGCATAATATATGGCAAAAAAGAAACATACTCCGGGTTTGATTGTAAGGCTGAAGGAGAAATATGAACGAGTAAAACTGTTCTTCTCGAGCAAAAGTGTCCAATTTGTGTTGGGCGTGCTTTGTTTTGCTTTTATGGTTTTTCTTGGCAGTTCGTTCTTGTCTTTTTTCTCATCCGGCGGGAATGACCAGTCGGTAGTGGAGTCTGTTGCATCGGAGGGTATTGTGGCTGCAGATGCAGCCGGAAATACATCGGGTAAAGGTGGAGCTGTTCTTGCTGACTATTTCATAAATGGCTGCTTCGGATGGGCTTCAGTTCTTCTTCTGCCGTTGTTGTTGCTTGTGGCGCTGCGCCTTATGAACTTGCGCAGAATATCACTGAAGCACAGTACGGCAGTGATTCTTTTTGCAATGGTGTGGCTGTCTGTACTTTTTGACTTTCTCTTTGGTGGCAAAATAGGTAATGGATTTGTTTCTCCGGGCGGAAAACATGGCGATTTCATGACTGCTACAATTGGTGATCTTTTCGGTGTGGTAGGAGTTATCTTGTTTCTTGCTCTGACACTGTTGCTGTTTATGATATGCCTTACACGCAAAACAATCCCCTGGTTGCAGAATCTGCTCGATTTCTCGTCGCGGAACGACATCGATGAATATGTGGAGAATGAAGAGGATGCAGACGAGGAGGATGTCGATGTGCCATTTGAGGTGGATATTGATGCTACAGAGAAGGATGCAGAGGAAAATAATAAAGTTGTAATAATTGTCGATGAACCCGAGCCTGTTGTTGATGACTGTGATGTGGAGTTGGCAAGAAAATTCGATGCTATTGTCGGGCAGACTTTTGCTGCTCAGGGTGCTGCAGATGTCGCATCTGCTGTTGCAGAAGAGGCTGCAGAGAATGGTGTTGTGCAGGTTGGACCAAGCGGGCTTCCTATGGAGGTCGAGGCCCTTAACGGAGACGAGGATACGGGTGGTGATATGTTGCGCCCCATCAATCCAAAAGATGAATTGAGTCATTACAAGCCGCCTACACTTGATTTGCTCGATGAGTATGAGCAGGGTGCACATTCCATTGACAGGGATGAACAGACCGAAAATAGCAACAAGATTATCAATGCGCTCAAGAATTTTGGTATTGAAATAAGCTCGATTAAGGCTTCGGTGGGTCCAACGATTACTCTCTATGAGATAACCCCGGCACCCGGTGTGCGAATCAATAAAATCAGGAATCTCGAGGATGATATTGCAATGAACCTTGCCGCGCTTTGTGTCCGCATTGTAGCTCCAATCCCAGGTAAGGGCACTGTTGGTATTGAGGTTCCGAATGCTCACAAGCAGATTGTGCCCATGGCATCGCTGCTAAACAGCCGCAAGTATAAAGAGACTGATATGGCATTGCCTTTGGCGCTTGGCAAGACAATCTCTAATGAGGTTTATATGGTGGATATGGCAAAGATGCCCCACCTTTTGGTTGCCGGTGCAACAGGTATGGGTAAGTCTGTAGGTCTCAATGCTATAATCACATCGTTGCTCTACAAGATGCATCCGGCTTATCTGAAGTTTGTGATGGTCGATCCCAAGATGGTTGAGTTGAGTCTTTACGGAGTTCTTGAGAAGCATTTCCTTGCTAAGCTCGAAGGTGAGGATGAACCAATTATCACAGATGTGAACAAGGTTGTGCGTACATTGAAATCGCTTTGTGTTGAAATGGATAACCGTTACAAGCTGTTGCAGATGGCTTCGGTTCGTTCTGTCAAGGAATATAACGAGAAGTACCTGAACAAAGAATTGTTGCCGACAAAGGGGCACCGCTTTATGCCTTACATTGTGGTGGTGATTGATGAGTATGGCGATTTGATGATGACGGCTGGTCGTGAGGTGGAACAACCGATTGCCCGAATTGCGCAGAAAGCGCGTGCGGTTGGTATTCACATGATTATTGCCACTCAGCGTCCTACGACAAATATTATCACAGGTACAATAAAGGCGAACTTCCCTGCGCGTATGGCTTTCCGTGTGATATCGGCAATAGATTCGCGTACAATCCTTGATAGGACCGGTGCGAATCAGTTGCAAGGTAAAGGTGACATGCTGTTCCTTGCCGGGAATGATCCGGTTCGTGTGCAGTGTGCGCTTGTTGAGACTAAAGAGGTTGAGCGTGTGTGTGCCCACATTGCCAAGCAGCAAGGTTATCTTACACCATACATCTTGCCCGAGCCGGATGAGGTTTCTGATATGGGTGACGGCGGCGGTGGCGGCGGTGGCTCGCGTGGCGAAATCTCCTTGGACAAGCTTGACCCGTTGTTTGCCGATGCTGCCAGAGTGGTTGTTCTTGCACAACATGGTTCAACATCGCTGATTCAACGCAAACTGGAGATTGGCTTCAACCGTGCCGGCCGAATTATGGACCAGCTGTGCAGAATGGGAATTGTTGGCGAGCAGGAGGGTAGTAAACCTCGCCAAGTGCTCTGTGCCGATGAGGCAGACCTTGAATTCCGCTTGAAATCAATGTTGTAAAAAGTGTATTATGAAGAATGTGAAGAATATACTGCTGTTGTTTGCTGTAATGTTCCAGTTGCAGTCGTTTGCTCAAGATGGCGGTGCGTTGCTTGATAAAGTGGCGACGGGCATTAAAAATGATGCTCCTGTGCAGATGGACTATTCCTATAATGTCTATGATGATGAAAATCAACTGGTGCAGGAGGATAAAGGTTTGGTTTGTATTGACAACGAGCGTTACGCACTTTTGATGGAGAATATGATGGTGTGGTGCAACGGAAGTACTCAGTGGAGCTATATGCGTGAAATTGATGAAATTTACATTACCGATGCATTCTCCGATGAGGCTCAGAACCTTTCTCCATTATATGTTATGGAACATTATCGTGAAGGGTATGATGTTTCGTTTGTCGATAATGGCGACATTCAGGTTGTCAAACTGAATGCGACAGAGGAGGATGCCGAAGTTTCTCGTGTTGAGCTTTTTATTTCCAAGAATAACAATCGCCTTAATTCCATGTTCATATATATGCAGGGACAGGGGCATATTGAAGTGGTGTTGGATGGTTATCTTCCGGACTGTGGCGTGAGTGCAGAGCTCTTTGAGTGCCCATTGGATGAATTCCCTACTGCGGAAGTGATAGATATGAGATAATATAAAATATATACAATATGAATAGTACAAAATGTTTGATTATCGGTTCGGGACCGGCCGGTTATACAGCGGCGATATATGCGTCGCGCGCGAATCTTTCACCAATTCTCATTGAGGGCATGCAGCCCGGTGGGCAGCTTACACAGACAACTGTCATTGAGAATTTCCCTGGTTTTCCTCATGGGATTACGGGGCCGGAACTTATGGATAATATGCGTCAGCAGGCTGTCAATGTGGGTGCTGATGTTCGTTCTGGTTGCGTGGTTGATGTCGATTTTGAAACCTTGCCTTACAAGGTTACACTTGATGACGGTAAGGTGATTGAGGCCGAGAGTGTGATTGTTGCTACAGGTGCAGCTGCAAAGTATCTTGGCTTGAGCGATGAAATCAAGTATCAGGGTATGGGCGTGAGTGCATGCGCTACATGTGACGGTTTCTTCTACCGCAAGAAGATTGTTGCCGTTGTGGGTGGTGGTGACACAGCCTGTGAGGAGGCTAACTATCTTGCTTCTTTGGCAGCGAAGGTTTATCTCATAGTACGCAAGCCCTTCCTTCGTGCATCAAAGGCAATGCAGGATCGTACTTTGGCGAATCCCAAGATTGAGGTGCTTTTTGAGCATAATACAGAAGGACTCTTTGGCGAGAATGGTGTAGAAGGTGTACATCTTGTATATCGTAAGGGCGAGCCTGATGAAAAACACTACGATATTGCAGTAGATGGTTTTTTCCTTGCTATCGGTCATAAGCCGAACTCTGATGTGTTTAAGAAGTACCTCAAAACTGATGAAACTGGCTTCTTTGTTCCGGCCGATGCAAGTGGCGTGAAGACACTTGTGCCCGGTGTTTTTGTTGCCGGTGATGTCGCCGACCCTCATTATCGTCAGGCAATCAATGCTGCGGCGAGTGGCTGTCGTGCGGCAATGGAGGCCGAGCGCTACTTGTCGAGCAAGGCATGATGGGGTGAGGTAATCCCCAAAAAGGCGGCAAGGCCTTAAAGGAAAATAGCCTTATTGCCCTTTTCGCCCTTTAAGGCCTTATGCGGGTTATCTGATAATTTCTGCAAAGATTTTGGCATATTTGTTTCTCTATCTTGAAAATATTCTCTATCTTTGCACCCGGTTTAGTCCGTAGGGGTTGGATAAGACGCGCCCACGAAGGGAGCGCACCTCGCGGAATTCACAATAAAAGCGATAAAATAAATGTACGCAATTGTTGAGATTAATGGACAGCAGTTCAAAGCTGAGGCTGGTAAGAAGCTGTTCGTGCACCACATCAAGGGTGCTCAGAACGACACAACCGTTGAGTTTGACCGCGTGTTGTTGTTGGACAAGGAAGGCGC
>JAFNWA010000075.1 GCA_017383665.1 Bacteroidaceae bacterium
GAGGGCACGCTTTGATGTGCGTGGAATTTGGATAATCAACAGAGTCATTGGCGGTGCTGTAATGTTGGGCTCACTCGTAGGCGCAATACTTATTGCCACAGGTACTTTTTCATTCCATTAAAAAAATCTTTTTATTTTGCTGGTCTCAAGGGAACTTCGTAAGAAAAATATAGCAGAATATCTGCTGTATATGTGGCAGGTAGAGGATTTGCTGCGTGCCAATGATTTGTCGCTCGATAAAATAAAGGACAGTATAGTTGAACCATACAATCTGCCGGCTGAGTTGTCGGCAGAATTGTTGCAGTGGTATGCCGACCTCATAGACATGATGCATCAGGAGGATGTGAAGGAAAATGGTCATTTGCAGATAAACCGTAATGTAATAATAAATTTGACCGATTTGCATCAGCGTCTGCTTCATTCTCCCAAAGTACCGTTCTACTCGGCTGCCTATTATAAGGCACTGCCATTTATCGTAGAGTTCAGGACCAAGAGCGATGGTCGCGATAAAAACGAACTTGAGAACTGTTTCGATGCGCTTTATATGGTGTGGATGATGAAGTTGCAGAAGCGCGGAATGAATGAGGAGACATTGAAGGCAACAGCAGAGATAAGTAAGTTTATCTCAATGCTGTCGCTCTATTTCAAGGAGGACGAAGAGGGAAAACTCGATCTCGAAAGCGAGGAATAATCTATTACAGAAAATACAGAATAAAATGAGTAATATACAAGAGGAAATCGGCCGTAGAAGAACATTTGCGATTATATCGCACCCTGATGCCGGTAAGACAACGCTTACCGAGAAACTCTTGCTCTTCGGTGGTCAAATACAGGTTGCCGGTGCCGTAAAGTCGAATAAGATAAAGAAGACTGCCACATCGGACTGGATGGAGATTGAGAAGCAGCGCGGAATTTCTGTAACCACATCGGTTATGGAGTTCGACTATGCCGGCTACAAGATAAATATCCTTGATACCCCGGGTCACCAGGATTTTGCCGAGGATACCTTCCGTACACTTACTGCCGTTGACAGTGTAATCATTGTTGTCGATAGTGCAAAGGGTGTCGAGACACAGACACGCAAACTCATGTCGGTGTGTCGCATGCGCAACACTCCCGTGATTGTATATGTGAACAAGATGGACCGTGAGGGTCGTGACCCGTTTGAACTGCTCGACGAACTTGAGAGTGAATTGCAGATTGCGGTGCGTCCGCTCAGCTGGCCAATAGACCAGGGCGCTCGTTTCAAGGGCGTATATAATATATATGAACAGAAGCTGGACCTCTTTACTCCCAACAAGCAGCGAGTAACCGAAAAGGTAGAGGTAGATATTGAGAGCGAGGAACTTGAGCAGAATATCGGTGAGGATTTGGCTTTCAAACTCCGTTCCGACCTTGAACTTGTCGATGGCGTATATCCCGAATTCAATGTTCAGGACTACCTTGATGCAAAGGTTGCACCTGTGTTTTTCGGCTCTGCACTCAACAACTTCGGTGTACAGGAACTGCTGGATTGCTTTGTAAAGATAGCGCCAAGTCCTCGCCCCGTGCAGGCTCTTGAGCGTGTCGTGAACCCCGAGGATTCCAAATTTACAGGTTTCATCTTCAAGATAACCGCGAATATTGACCCTAACCACCGCTCTTGTGTGGCTTTCTGCAAAATATGTTCGGGCAAGTTTGTCCGCAATACACCATACCGCCACATCCGTTTGGGCAAGGAACTCCGTTTCTCGTCTCCCACACAGTTTATGGCGCAACGCAAGAGTACTATTGAAGAGGCCTATCCTGGCGACATCATCGGTCTGCCCGATACTGGAAACTTCAAGATCGGTGACACACTCACCGAGGGTGAAATCCTCCATTTCAAAGGATTGCCAAGTTTCTCGCCCGAAATGTTCAAGTACATTGAGAATGCCGACCCAATGAAGACCAAACAGCTTGCAAAGGGTATCGACCAACTTATGGGTGAGGGTGTCGCGCAGTTGTTCGTGAACCAGCATAATGGTCGCAAACTCATTGGTACAGTAGGTCAGTTGCAGTTTGAGGTTATACAATATCGTTTGGAAAACGAGTATAACGCAAAGTGCCGTTGGGAACCTGTGAGCCTTTACAAGGCATGTTGGATAGAAAGCGATGACCCTGCCGAGCTTGAGGCATTCAAGAAACGCAAATACCAGTATATGGCAAAGGATATTGAAGGACGCGATGTCTTTCTGGCCGATAGCGGTTATGTGCTGCAGATGGCGCAGAACGACTTCAAGTCAATTCGTTTCCACTTTACAAGTGAATTCTAATATTGTTGATTATGGGTACAATAGCCGATGAAGTAAAAAAGTGCATAGAGGTGATGCGTCAGGGTGGTGTAATCCTTTACCCTACAGATACCGTATGGGGCATTGGCTGCGATGCTACGAATGCCGATGCAGTCAAGAAGGTGTTCGAGATAAAGAAACGCTGCGACAGTAAGGCTATGTTGTTGCTTGTTGACAGTGCCGACCGTCTTGCACGCTATGTAGGAAATGTCCCCTCTGTTGCTTGGGATTTGATTGAACTCAGTGACAAACCATTGACAATTATATATGACGGGGCGCGCAATCTTGCCCCAAACCTCATTGCCGAGGATGGCAGTGTGGGAATCAGGGTTACGCAAGAGATGTTCTCCAAGGAACTCTGTTACCGCTTTCAGAAAGCGGTTGTCTCTACATCGGCCAACATCAGCGGTGATGAGACCCCCAACAACTTCAGCGAGATAAATCCCGAAATAATTGCAGCTGTTGACTATGTCGTGAATTACAAACAACTTGAAAAGGGCAAGGCAAAGTCTTCAA
>JAFNWA010000076.1 GCA_017383665.1 Bacteroidaceae bacterium
CCCAACGCGTTATGCAGCAGTTTTGTTGAGAAACTGTCGCCCGACAGCAACAGGGCATTTGAGGCAAAGCGCGTGCTTATGCTTGGTTCGCTCAAAGGGTATAAAGGCACCGATGAGTTCATTGCGCTCGCAAAGAGGATGAACAAATATAGCTTTGAACTTGTTATAAATGACTCACAGGAGAACATTGACAAGTATCTTGAAGAGAGGAATGTTGTCCCCACAAGCAACTTGACGATATATCCCCGCCAGGAGGATGTAACACCATTCTATAACCGTGCGTCACTGGTGCTGAACCTGACGAACAAAGCACAGGCTATAGAGACATTCGGGCTGACGGCACTTGAAGCAATGGCAGCCGGCCTGCCGGTAATCGTGCCCACAGTGGGTGGAATTGCCGAAATGGTCACCGACGGCAAGAATGGTTTCAAAATAGATGTACAAGAGCTTGATAAAATTGAAAAAGCTGTTGAAGATATTTTAACAAACGAGAAAATATACCTATCTTTGTCAAGTAATGCATTGGAAAAATCCAAGCAATATTACCCTAAACAGATGATTGAGCACATTGCAAAGGTTCTGTAACAAGCCGTTTGCAACACTACACGGATGAAAAAGGTTGCTATTATAGGCACACAGGGAATACCGGCCAACTACGGCGGATTCGAGACACTGGTCGAAAATATTATCGGAGACAACTGTTCCGGTGATATACAGTACACCGTCTTCTGTAGCAGCAAGGACATGCCGTCAAAGATAAAGGAGCACAAAGGTGCAAGGCTCAAATATGTTCCGTTGCGTGCAAATGGCGTGCAGAGCATCCCATACGACATTCTGTCAATGATGCGCTCAATATGCGGTTATGACACCATTCTTATTCTGGGTGTTTCGGGCTGCATATTCCTGCCTGTATTTAGACTCTTATGCCGCAAGAAGGTAATTGTAAACATCGACGGCCTTGAATACCGCAGGGCAAAATGGAAAGGTTGGGTTAAGAAATTCCTGAAGTTCTCCGAGAAATGTGCCGTGCGTTTTGCCAATGTAATTATCACAGACAACAAAGGCATACAGGACTATGTGAAACAGGAGTACAAGAAAGATACCACACTCATTGCATACGGCGGCAACCATGCACTCATTGACATCACCAAGGAGCGCGAGGCCGAGATTATGAAGCAATACAGCCTTGAGCCGGGCGGTTACTCCATAAGCGTATGCCGCATTGAGCCCGAGAACAACTGCCACATGACACTCGAGGCATTCAAGAACAGCAAAGAGAAACTGGTCTTCATTGGCAACTGGTACCGCAACGGATACAGCAAAAAATTGAAGGAGGAGTACAGCGGTTACAGCAACATCGTTCTGCTCGACAGCATATACGACCTGGACATCCTTTACACACTTCGCAAGAACAGCAAATACTACATACACGGGCACAGTGCCGGTGGCACAAACCCCTCACTTGTTGAGGCAATGTTTTTTGGCCGTCCAATCCTGTCGTTCGATGTGATATACAACCGCGAAACCACAAAGAACAAGGCGCACTACTACACCAATGCCGACAATTTGCAGCAGCTCATAAAGCAGGGTGTGGACAACGGCAAGGAGTTGAAACAGATTGCCTGCGAGCTGTACACATGGGCAAAGATAGCCAAGGAGTACGAGGCGTTGTATTGAGTTTCCTCCCCTCACTTTGTAAACAGACAGCACCCCTCCACAGGAGTGGAGCAGTTAATTTCCCAAAACATTATAAAAACTCCGCACCGCTTTAGAGATAAGTAGAATAAAACGATGACTGCTTGCCAATTGGCAAGCAGTCATCGTTTTATTTGCGCTCCAGTTCACTAAGTTCTTCCATCTTCTTTGCAGCGAGGAATTCATATATTCCGCACAGGTGTTCACGTACCTTGCCGTGACCGAACTCATAGACCTTTGTCACAAGCCCATCTAGGAAGTCTCGGTCGTGGCTCACACAACTGAGCGTACCGTCGTAATCCTGCAGTGCCTGCTTGAGAATATCCTTGGTCTTTAAGTCGAGATGGTTGGTTGGCTCGTCAAGGATGAGCAGATTCACCGGCTCGAGAAGCAGTTTAAGCAATGCAAGACGCGTGCGTTCACCACCGGATAGCACCTTTACTTTCTTTGTACTTGCCTCGCCACCGAACATGAATGCACCAAGCAGGTCACGGATCTTGTTGCGTATTTCGCCCTTTGCAACATCATCGATAGTCTGGAACACGGTCACTTCCTCGTCGAGCAACGATGCCTGGTTCTGCGCGAAATAGCCTATCTGCACATTATGGCCGAGCTGTAAAGAGCCCTCATGCTCCAACTCCTTCATTATACATTTTACAAGCGTTGACTTTCCCTCGCCATTACGACCCACAAAAGCCACCTTGTTACCACGCTCAATGGTGAGTGTGGCACCCGAGAATATCCGTTTCTCGCCAAATGCCTTGCCCACGCCATCCATAATCACGGGATACTGTCCGGCACGCGGTGATGGTGGGAATTTGAGTCGGAGTGCCGATGTATCTTCCTCATCAACTTCTATGATTTCCAGTTTCTCAAGCATCTTCACACGGCTCTGCACCTGCAGTGTCTTTGAATATGTACCCTTGAAACGCTCAATGAAATCCTTGGTCTCCTGAATCATCTTCTGCTGCTCCTCGTACTGCTTCATCTGCTGCTGACGACGCTCGGCACGCAGCACGAGATACTGCGAGTAGTTCACCTTGTAGTCATATATGCGACCCATTGTAACCTCAATGGTACGGGTTGTTATGTTATCGACAAACTTGCGGTCGTGGCTGATTACAACTACCGCCTTACCGTTATTTACGAGGAACTCCTCGAGCCACCCTATTGACTCAATGTCCAAGTGGTTTGTAGGCTCGTCGAGCAAAAGTACATCGGGGTTGCGCAGAAGCATCTTTGCAAGCTCAATGCGCATGCGCCAACCACCACTGAACTCACTCGTTTGGCGACCGAAATCCTTGCGTTCGAAACCAAGACCAAGGAGAGTTTTCTCCACATCCTCCTCAAAGTGAGTCATGTCAATGGCATAGAACTTCTCGCTCTTTGTGGCCACCTCTTCAATGAGAGCCATATAATCATCGCTCTCGTAATCGGTGCGTGTGGCAAGCTCATTGTTCATTCGGTCGAGCTCGGCCTCCATCTCATAGAGGTGGGCAAATGCCTGCGAAGCCTCCTCGAAGACGGTTCGTCCGTCCTCTGTCATCAGGTGCTGTGGCAGATAGGCTATTACCGTATCCTTGGGTGCCGACACCGTACCACGGGAAGCCGTGCGCACACCAGCCAGAATCTTCAACAAAGTACTCTTTCCTGCACCGTTCTTGCCCATGAGAGCAATGCGGTCCTTCTCATTTATCACAAACGAAACATCACTGAAAAGCGTCGTTCCTCCAAACTCAACAGCCAAACCATCTACTGAAACCATATTATTTTACCTGCCTATGTTATTAAAACCAAATATGACGCGAAGATACTCATTTTTTGGCAGATAACGGCAGTAAAAACGGGACAACAAGCCATTGGATGGCAATTATGCCGCACTGATGATTCTGTATAGGCGCAGATGAGCTATTTATAGTCCTTCAACAACCCCTGCAACTGCTGACGGGTAAAAAATATCCGGCTCTTGACAGTGCCGAGAGGCAGACCAAGACGGTCGGCAATCTCGCGGTACTTGAAGCCGGAAATATGCATGAGGAAAGGGATGCGATAATCGCGCGGCAGACTGTGGACAACACGGTAAATCTCCTTCGTGTCGTATCCGTTGTCAGTGATGTAGTTGTCACACTCCTGAGAACTGTTTATGTGGAAAAAGTTATCGGTTGTATCTACGAATATTTGGTCACGGAGCTCTTTACGGTAATTATTTATAAATATATTGCGCATTATCGTGTATGCCCATCCCTTGAAATTAGTCCCGGGTGTATATTTATCCATATTACCCAATGCCTTTAACGATGTCTCTTGAAGAAGATCGTTAGCCTCTTCCTTGTCTGCTGTGAGTTTGTATGCAAAGCGTTGTAGCTCCGACTGTATTTCAAGCAGTTCCTTCCTGAATTTTGCTGTATCCACAATATGTTCCATTTGATTGTTACCACCGGCAAAATCACCGGAGTATGGATATATAACAATCAAGAGAAGCAAATTGTTTTACAAGACAGAAAAAAATGAGGACAATTTTTTAATTGCCCTCAATTCATATCTCAATTATACGAAATTCATTTTCTATCGCTGTCTATCAGTTGCAACAGCCGTTCAATCGCCTCATCCTCGGGGATATTCTTCTCAACGCACTCCTTGCGCCGGTAGAGCGACACCTTGCCGCGTGCAGCTCCCACATAACCATAATCGGCATCGGCCATCTCACCAGGGCCATTGACAATACAGCCCATGACACCAATCTTCAAGCCCTTGAGGTGAGCTGTGGCAGCCTTTATGCGGGCCAAAGTTCCCTGCAGGTCATACATTGTTCGGCCACAACCGGGGCAGGCAATGTACTCTGTTTTGCTTATGCGGGCTCGTGTTGCCTGCAATATACCGAACATAATGGCATTGAGTTCATCGGCACTGCTCGATGGGTTCTCGAGCCACAGACCATCTACAAGCCCGTCAATAAGGAGCACACCCATATCGGCAGCAGCCTTTATGCGTAATGATTCAACCGTTGGTTCGTTATATGCCCGGCGAATGATTACAGGAGCATCAACACCCTCTACAGTCAATTTGTGCACCAATGCACGCAATTCGCCCACAGGATTTGCATGAGTCGTCGAAGCCACAATCGCAATGTTTTCAAGCGACTTCAGTTTTTCAATATTCTCTGTTGTAAGATCTTTATATTCAAGCGCGACAAATGAGCCATTGGCAGCCTCACATGGCTGACACACAGCAACATCGGCGGCAATGAAATCGGCGGCAATATCAGCATCGGCAACCTCGCCACCAAAAACTACAGGCACATTATTGCCACCTATTATACCCCACTCCTTTGTAGCACGGCGCACAGGCTCCTCATAGTTGAACGAAGATGCAATAACAGCCTCCACTGGAGCATGACCTGCACGACAAGCAACATAATCGGCAAGCAGCTTTGCTACGGGTATTTCGTTCTCGGGAGCCTCGGCAAGCGACACACGCAGGGTGTCACCTATTCCATCGGCCAACAACGCGCCAATACCAACGGCACTCTTTATGCGTCCGTCCTCGGCATCACCGGCCTCGGTAACACCAAGGTGCAATGGGTATGATATGCCTTCCTCAGCCATCACGCGTACAAGACGGCGCACGGTAGTCACCATCATCGCGGTGTTGCTGGTTTTTATTGAAACCACCACATTGTTGAAGTTCTCGTCGCGACAGATACGCAGGAACTCCATGCACGACTCCACAACGCCCGATGGGGTATCGCCATATCTACTCATGATTCGGTCGCTCAGCGAGCCGTGGTTCACACCCACACGCACTGCCTTGCCCTCGGCCTTGCAGATATCAAGGAACGCCACAAAGCGTTTGCGCAAGCGTTTGAGTTCATCGGCATACTCTACATCGGTGTAATCGATATGCTTGAATGTGCGCGCGGTATCGACATAGTTGCCGGGGTTCACACGCACCTTGTCGGCATAACGCGCTGCGGTATCAGCCACGCCGGCATTGAAGTGTACATCGGCCACAAGCGGAACTTGGCAGCCACGCGCAAGCAGTTGCTGCTTAATGTTGCCAAGATTCACCGCCTCACGGTTGCCCTGTGTAGTCAGGCGCACAAGTTCACCGCCACGCTCAACAATGCGCAGTGTCTGCTCCACGCTGCCTTCAGTATCCATCGTGCCGGTATTGGTCATTGACTGCACACGCACAGGCTGCGCGCTGCCAATGAGCACATTGCCAACAGCTACCTCAACAGTAGCACGGCGCGAGTAGTTGAATATATCAATTTGTCTTGTATTCATATTTGAGTTCCTTGAGCTCTTCGTTAGCCTTCTCAATCTTCTTGCAGAGGCCACTCTTGTAAGCGGCAAGACGCTCGGCAAGCTCAGCATCGGCAAGCGACAGCATTTCAACCGCAAGGATTGCAGCGTTGAGCGATGCGTTGATACCTACAGTTGCAACGGGAATGCCCGGAGGCATCTGAACGATTGCAAGCAGTGCATCCATGCCGTCGAGTGTACTGTTGATGGGCACACCAATCACGGGGAGGGTTGTGCTTGCGGCAATTACACCCGGAAGATGAGCAGCCATACCTGCAGCTGCAATTATAATCTTCACACCACGCTCTTTTGCACCCTTCGCAAAAGACTCCACAGCCTCGGGAGTGCGGTGAGCCGAAAGGGCATTGACCTCAAAAGGCACCTTCATCTCATTGAGGAAATCTGTTGCTTTCTTCATTACAGGCAGGTCCGATGTACTGCCCATTATAACACTTACTATTGCTTTCATATTCTGTTTTTGTTTATATTGACAAAAAATAATTTTAATTGCGATTACGCGGTTTGAATACCCCCTCCGAAATTACTCGCGTAATTTCTCGCC
>JAFNWA010000077.1 GCA_017383665.1 Bacteroidaceae bacterium
AGTGCCGCCCGATACACTTATGTTGTACTCCTGGCTCAAGGCTGTACGCATAAGAATATCATTCCAATCAGTATTGATACCCCTCAATGCATTGATTGCACTCTGTGCTTCGGGCGACAAGGCATCCCAACCACCACTCTTGTATGTATCAACCATACCATATTGTGAAAGCAACTGATATACCGAACCCTTGCTGCTACGGTATGAGAAACCTGAGTTCAGGAGACCAAGTTCCAGCCCCACCTTCTCCTCTGAATTCAGCATGTTCAGGCGCGTAAGGTCAATATTGGGGTTTACGGTCAACCTTGTCGATACATCGACCTGAGCCTTTCCAAGCTTTCCTCTTTTGGTGGTTATGACAATGACACCGTTGGCAGCGCGCGCACCATATATGGCAGTTGCTGCAGCATCCTTGAGCACTGTGATGTTCTCAATGTCAGCCGGGTTGATACCAGCGATGGATGTTTGGTATATGTTGTCAATATCCTTCAACTCCTCCATTGCCGGAATATCCGTTCCTTCCAGTGGCATACCGTCAAGAACCCACAACGGATCTTGTGTTCCGTATAATGACGCTGTACCGCGGATTCTTATTTTTACAGGTGCTCCTGGCGCACCATTTGAAGCCACTGTCGAAAGACCTGCAACCTGTCCGGCAAGAGCCTGGTCAATATTTGTTATTCCACCAACCTTGCCATCGGAGATGCTGAGTGTCGAAACTGCAGCTGTCAATCGGCGGCGTTCAAGGTTCTGGTAACCGGTTACAACGACTTCGTTTATCCTGTTAGAGTTTGAATGTAAAACCACCTCATATTCCGAGCGGTCCTGCTCTATTTTAACAAACTGAGTCTCGTAGCCGATAAAACTTACAGAGAATTCTGTTGCTTCACCGGAAATCTCAAGTGAGAAAAATCCGTCAAGGTCTGTGTATGTTCCATCAACCTTTTTGTTGTCGCCATACTCGACCTTGATAGTCGCACCCACAAGAGGCGCATTGTCAAAATCGCCATCAAGCACTTTTCCACTGATAGTCATCTGTTGCGCGAACAGAGAAAAAGGCATGGCGATAAGCAGTAATGTATATATGTATCTAATCATAGTCATAGGCATTATTTAGGCAAGTCAAGAGCATCCTGTATGCGGTTTATCAAATCCTGGTAATGCAACCCGGTAGCATCGTTTGCTGTATTTACTTTTTTCTTCAAAAGTTTCAATATCTTCAGCAGCTCTCCTCGTTTCACGCTTATGGCATCGCTTGTGCGCTCAACCTGTCCTGAACTCAATTTCAAGTTGCGTGGTGCCGATGATAGTCCGCGTTCTATCATAGATTCCTCGCAACAGATGCATCTGTTGTTTGCACCGTCCAACAGAGGATGCTTGTTGTACATCTCTACAAGATTCTTGTTTACTTTGAGACCTTGTCCCTCCTCGGCTGCAGTGATAAGGGCATCTACGAAACTCTTCTGCAGGCTACGCTGCATGACATCAAGTTTTTGACCCTTTTTTGTTCTTGCAAAGATGTGGTTATGCAACATATCCATCATTTCGTACGCGGTAAATGCTTTTTTACCGTTCTTGTATTCATTCTCAAGCATACGCATGATACGCTCGTTGCTCAGCAAATCCCACAGCACATAGTTCTGCTGGTTACGAAGAAAGAAGTTCGGATGCTCTTCAATCACACCCACAGGAGTGTTGCGCAAGAAGTATGTATAGTCTGTAACCTCTGCAGCAAACAGCCATTCGGGATATGAGAGAACCTCATCGAGCAAGAATTGCACAGCATCCTTCTGTTTCTCCTTCTCCACAAATTCGTATGTCTTGCGACCATCGCCAACGATTGTGTTTTCAAGATATATACCGCCCACATTTGCCATTACATGGTAATGATACAGACTCCATTGGAACAGCACACCGGCGTAGAGTTTGGCTGCATCGTCATATGTCTGTGAATACTCACCGGTTGTTGTCCATTCAATAATGTTAGGAACAATTCGCTTGAGGTTCTCGTTGCCCAAGCGTGCCGCCTTCATTGCATTGTCGCCAAGGTCCTCGCTCATAGCGCGTGGATCGATGGCGGTGCGGGCAGACTGGGTCTCGCTGTAATGGTATAATGGCTCATCGTGCTTTTTCAAGAAAGCTTCAAGTTCACCCTTTGCAATATCCTCTGTCGGATACCAACGGTAGCCCCACTCAATTGCCATGAGGTCATAAGGCCCAATGTGTGGAGACAAAGCCTTGACACCATCTGTTGGTTGGGCAATGTAATTGAAACGGGCATAATCCATAATGGAAGATGATGTACCACCAATTCTTGAAGTGAAACTTTCCGAACGCAATGAGTCAACCGGATATACGGCAGAAGCTCTCATGTTATGACGCAAACCCAACGAGTGTCCAACCTCATGGCATGCTACAAAACGCGCTGCGTCACCCATAAGGTGGTCTGGCAAACGGTGATTACGTGCCTCTGGGTTCACAGCGGCAGTCTGAACAATAATCCACTCCTTCAGCAAGGACTGCACATTGTGCCACCAAATGATATCGGCCTCAAGAATCTCTCCTGAACGAGGGTCAATTGTAGATGGCCCCATCGCATTCGCCTTGGTAGAAG
>JAFNWA010000078.1 GCA_017383665.1 Bacteroidaceae bacterium
AGGCTTTTAGTCACTTTCATTATACGATGAACAACAGCTCCCTGTACTTGGGCAGTGTCCATAGTTCATTATCGACCACAAGCTCAAGATTATCGATGTGCGAACGAATCTCTTCGAGCATTGGAGCAACGGTATCATGATATGCTATCGCCTTGTCACGCTCCGACGCAATGCGGTTTGCAACCTTGCGGCGCTCCACAAGCTCGGCAACCAGACGGCGAATCTCGGCAACATGCTCGGCCATCTGCCTCACAAGCTCGATATTCTCGGCCGAGAGACGATTACCCTCCTCCTTTCCAATCACCTGCTCCATCTTTATGACATTATCGAGCAACGAACTCTGATACTTTGTAGCTGTAGGCACAATGTGATTGAGAGCAAGGTCGCCAAGCACGCGCGCCTCAATCTGAATCTTCTTGGTGTACATCTCCCATTTGATTTCGTTGCGTGCAGCAAGTTCGGTCTCAGTCATCACATCCATGTCGCGGAACATCGCAACACTCTCCTTGTCGAGATAACGGTCGAACACAAGCGGAGCACTCGCCTCGCAGTCTAGTCCACGGCGCGAAGCCTCGCGACGCCACTCGTCGCTGTAGCCGTTGCCGTCAAAACGCACAGGCTTGCTATATTTGATATACTTGCGTATAATCTTCACAAGAGCATCCTCTTTGCTATGTCCCTTGTCAATGAGCGCATCCACCTCGCGTTTGAAGATAGTGAGCTGCTCGGCCATTGCAGTGTTCAGCGCAATCATTGCCGAAGCACAGTTGGCCTCGGCACCCACAGCTCGAAACTCGAAACGGTTGCCGGTGAAGGCAAAAGGCGATGTGCGGTTACGGTCTGTATTGTCAATCATCAGCTCAGGGATTGACGGAATATTCAGGCGCAGTTCGCGCTTGCTGAGAATTTTCACCACATCATCGGTAGTCTCCATGTGGTCGAGCACCGATGAAAGGTGTGAACCAAGGAAACTTGAAATAATTGCCGGTGGCGCCTCGGCAGCACCAAGACGATGAGCATTGGCTGCCGACATTATACTGGCCTTTAGCAAACCGTTGTGTCGGTATATAGCAGCAAGTGTATTCACCACAAAGGTAATAAAGCGCAGGTTATCCTTGTCTGTTTTTCCCGGAGCCATGAGCAGCACACCGGTATCTGTACCCAGCGACCAGTTGTTATGTTTTCCCGAGCCATTCACACCCTTGAAAGGCTTCTCGTGCAACAGCACGCGGAAACCGTGGCGACGCGCCACCTCCTTCATAAGAGCCATGATGAGCATGTTGTGGTCAACAGCCAGGTTACACTCCTCATAAATAGGTGCAAGTTCGAACTGATTAGGTGCAGCCTCGTTGTGGCAAGTCTTGGCCGGAATACCAAGTTTCATCGCCTCAATCTCAAGCTCCTTCATGAACGCAGCCACGCGCTTGGGGATAGAGCCGAAGTAATGATCCTCGAGCTGCTGGTTCTTCGCACTGTCATGCCCCATGAGAGTGCGACCTGTGAGCAACAGGTCAGGGCGTGCAAGCAGCAT
>JAFNWA010000079.1 GCA_017383665.1 Bacteroidaceae bacterium
ATGTCCTTCGCCATAGAGTTGCTGGCACCAAGATCATTCTGTCCTGGGTCGAAACGCAAATAAGCTCCGTTTACCGGGTTATTTTTTGACTCTTCAAGTGGTGCATAAGAGGTAAATGAATTTGTAAAATAACGGAGTCTGAAGATACTGTCATTTGCCCTGTAGAAAGCATTGTAGTCCTGCGAAAGCTTTACATCATACACAGGGATACAGAAACGGTCAAGCAAATGGCTGAAGATTCTGGTATCGGGATGCTTGCGCAACTCTTCGGCCATGTTAGAAGGTGGCAAGAGGAGTTCATCCATGCGATAGACATAACCGTTCTTGCAGGTAATGGTCAGTGTATCATCTGAGAATGAACCTGCATCCACATCGCTTGAAACAATTTTGCTGCCATATATGAGAGCGTCTCCGGAAACATAGGTCTTCTTAGCCTCTCCATTCTTTGTGAAAAGGAATTCAATATCCGAAGCCTTGATATCGTTCTTCTTCAAATATTCATTAAGGAACTGGACAAGCATAACCTCTGAACCATCCATGGCAAGGCGGAGCTTTTCGGTTCTATTCTTACCACGCAGAGCATCCCAATACTTGTTATATGTGGGCCAAGCATCGTGATGTGGGAAATCAACAACACCACCATTCAGCAAGGGGATGGTATCGACATCATTGGAAGACGAGGAGCGACGAAGACAAGAGCCCTCATCTGTCTCAGCGACACCCATACTTGAAAGCATATCGAGCAACATTGCATTATCAAGCATTGAGCCGTAAAGAATCATCTTCATTTGAGCCTTATTCATTTCTTGCACGCTTGTAACGCCCCAGACATTCCTTTCGCTTTTAAAGAATTCTTCAAACGCCTTGTCATCGGCAACAAAAAGAGTCTTGCTACCTGTGTGTGCAAGCGATTCCTTTTCACCCAAACTGTCAATTATGGCAATAAAGTTTTCATAGGAATGGTTAGGCGTTCCCTTCTTGAGGAAATCATAGATATTTGGTCCCAACCATGAAGGATCACCGGGGTTATCGTAAGGATACTCATCTAACCAATCCTTACACGACTGCAAAGAGCCACCGACAAAAAGCACGAACATCGCCAAAAGCGAAGACATGCAAAATCTAGTTAAACGGCGCTTAAACATAAATGCAAAATTATTAATTATTATTTTTTTATTTTTTTAAACATTTCACGCTGAGGCACAATTACCCCATAGTTAGCATGCAAAAATAGGACTTTTAAATAAATATTCGCACAAATACCTGTTTTTTTTTACAAGCAAGGCGTTTTTTTCACATTTGCGCAATAAAAAATCCCGCTTTCCGACACAAGAATCGAAAAACGGGAGAAAAACCTGCTTTTTATCTTTTAACAAATGTTTGTTAAATACCTACTTGAAATTTGGAGAATATTTAACATTTACAGCATCGCCTTTTATAATTTCTACAAACTCATGAGGTGTTATCTCCACCGGCTCGACCATGAATTCAGGCACATTGTATGACCTGTCGAAGAAGTCATAATACTCGCTGTTTTTCTGTGGCAGCAGGAATGCCTTATCGCTGGTGCCATCATCATTCATGTGAGCCATATACAGACGGCTGTAGTTGGTATCGTCACGGCGGCTGGCAAAGAGTATCCATTTGCCGGTGCTGCTCCATGAGTGATAACTCTCTGGGTGTTCGGAATTTGCAGCGTCAAGAGGCCAGTACTTCCCGGTTGCAAGCTCCATTACATAGAGGTCGGCATCCTTGTGCCAGATGTGAAAACAGCCATATTCCGCTAACGCAAAAAGCAGGTAGCGTCCACATGGCGAAACGCGTGGAAATGTAGCACTCTTAAGAAGCGTAGATGCCGCAAACACGGTATCGACAGCGCCGAACTCACCTGTCTCGGGATTCCAGGCACGGCGCAGGATATCATATTTTACATCCTTGTAATTGCGTATCATATTCTCGACATGCGGTATGTCATCGCGCTTGGGGAAATAGGCCGAACAGTAGTAGAGCATCTTGCCATCGGGCGACCACGCCGGGAATACTTCAAGAGAATTGGGATCGTTGGCAACATGTGTCACAACCTCCCTTACCGGGTCATATATAATCACATCACTCGCCTGGTCCTGAACCTCCACCTTATTAGGATTCTTGGTGTGGAATATCTGTCCGGTATTGTTTACAGAATAGGCTACCACATCATATTTGGGATTGAAGAAGGGATAGACACCTGCAGAAATCGTAGAATCTGTTTTCAGGTTTACCTTTTTCATCTTTCCGTTATGCACAAAAACTGTTCCGCCCAGATACTGACGCACATGGAACTGCATATTGTCGGTCTTGTAGTTCTTTTAGGCATGGCAGTTTATACATTGCCCATCGGGTTCGGAAGAGACCAATTTATTACTGTATATAACACTCTCATCGTAATTTGACAGATTACGCTGAGATATCGTCAGTTTCTCATACGCAACATATGAAGGAGGTATCAACCTGTATGAGATATAAGGGTCTATCGTATCACCCGACACAGATATCGAGAACGGCTCATAGCCCTTCCATCCGCCTTCGCTACTTGCATATACCTCCACTTTCATAGAGTCTCCCACAGCCTGTGACAACAGCGCATTCCAATCATCCATAGAAGGGGCCACCTCTTTGCCGCCATACACGACAACCTTGTCTCCGGCAGTAATACGGGTGACGGCATCGGAGCATGGTTCCTCAATTCTGAATGTCAACGGCGCTATATTACATGGAACTGTCACTCCGATGTAATCGGGGTAAATAGCCGGTATTGCAGCAACCGGTTCATACTTTTCGGGGACCGAAGGGGTCTTTTCGGAGCAAGCCACACAGGCAAGCACACCAAAAATAAAGATATATTTATAGATATTTTTCATCATGGAATGTTTTTTCATCTCTTAATTGGTCTTTATATTACGGACAAAGAAATAGAAGTAGAAATAGGTATCACCGAAATCGTCCTTGAAATAAGGAGCCATTTCCAATTCGCTCTTGCCTTTATGCTTTGAAACAAGCGCCATAAAAGATTTCATCTTTGCTTCGGTATTCTTTGACACAAACCTGTCAATGAAAGCCTGAGGCACCTGCACGGTCTTGCCTTTGTCAAGGTTCAGGAATAGCAGCACTGCCTCTTGATAGTGTTTGGGCAGTCTATTCACCTTTAGTTCATTGACATAATAATTAAGGAAAAACCAGAATGTACGGGAATCCTTGCGAGTGAGCGACGATGCCAAAGACGCCTCTACATAAAGACGAGACATTTTCCCATTGGCCGGGGTATTGGAGAGGTTCTTTGTCAAATAAGCCTCTACATACGACTCGTCAACATCGAGTGCATCGTCATAGCAAGCCATTGCCAACGGCATCTCAAATGCTTTGTTCTTATCTATCAGTTTGGGGTTGTGTATATGCTTCTCCATCTCGCTTGCCCAATCGGCATAGTACTTGGTACGCTTGAGTATCTTTATGTATCTCTCGGCAAGTCTATACTCGCCCGAGAGCAGCATTGAACGCACTGCGTGCTTGAGATACTCAATCCTCCAACCATACTCCACGGCATCCTCCACACACCAGCGGTAGCAGAAATTCAATTTGCCATATTGGAAGTATGCCATCTTGCCGCCGGTTTGAGCCAGTCGCACAGGCATCGGAGCCTCAATATCGGCACTACCCTCGGGGTAGGCAAAGAGTTCTTTTCCCGAACGGCCAAGTTTCAGCAAAGCTATATTCTTGTTCATAACAACCTGGCGAGTAGGTGTGTCAGCCTCCTTTGCAAGCCGGGCAACACGCTCCCAATCTTCTTCCCACATGGCTTTGTTCTGTTCATTTTCCAAACGGAAATTCTCATTCTTATACCAGAAGATATATGAAAACGCGACAAGATACAGTGCCAAAAAGCCACATATCAGATGCAACGCCCAGTTCTCTTTCACCTGAAATTCCATTATTCGCTGTGGAACAGCCGGAATGAGAGCCAGAATCAAGAACGCCGCCAGCAACACCCAATAAGGAATCCAATATGTATTCACATCAAACCACATGGACCTCTCTGTCATTGC
This sequence comes from Bacteroidaceae bacterium, assembly GCA_017383665.1. Taxonomy (GTDB): domain Bacteria; phylum Bacteroidota; class Bacteroidia; order Bacteroidales; family Bacteroidaceae; genus HGM04593. The sequence continues at coordinate 4,083 of JAFNWA010000079.1, forward strand.
CAACGGGAATGGGGATGGGGTGAAACCGACCTCTTCTATTCGTAACGCCGATGTGTGGTGTTCATTAAGTAGTGCTCTCCCGGAACCATTCAAAACACCATCATCCACACCAACGACAAAGAGTTGCTGCAGATTATTGTCAAGAACAATCAAATTGACAATTCCAAAGAGTTCCGAGCCATCTTTTACCGACACACCCTCCTTCTTCATTTTCACCACAGCACAACGGGTGTTTCCTTCACTTTTTGAAGTTGCCAGCCCCACCGAGTAGCGTGCGCCGGCTGGTAGTGAATCCACATTCCAAACCAGATATTTGCCATCATCGGTCCTGAACGCGGCAAGTTCTGACACTTTGCCGTCCGGTTCACAGATAAAATGTCCTGTTTGTGGTATCTCTCCGCTTTTTGTCACAAATGAGATTCCGTGATCATCTCTATTGAGATAGTACTCCCGGCCACCCTTGCCAATAAAGGTAAATGTATAGGTCTTGCCTGCCACCGGCTTGTTTATATTCTCATTAGCATACAATTCACTCTTGGCAGTAGCTATGGATTTTTGGGAAAAACTTGCATCGACATTCATTTTATACTTTGTCAGTTCCTTGTCAACAGGATAACCGACACGACCATTCATACCACTTACAAGTGAGACCGCCTTCACCTTTTCATCATGACCGGGAACATGTTCACTTTTCCATTGCGAGGCAGGAAGACCCCTGGTGAGCATTTCGTCACGAGGAACCGTCGTATATTCCGTATAATATTTGCCGGGCACATAATATAAAAGCACCAACGACACAGCAAGAGTTACAGATGAAATGACAACCCTTTGCCATTTACGGTTGCGACCTATTTCCAAAGAAAGCGAGTGGACTGCCATTATTACGCCCGAAACGATTGCGTATATACCCAAGTAGGGATAAACAAAATAGATCCAGGCCGCAACAAGCAACGGTTTCAGATAGATATGTGATTTCTTGACTACCCAAGTCGCCAACAATGATGCGACGACACCCACCAGTGCGACATAGTAATAGCCCGGAACCTTAATGTAGAAAATCCAATAACCAAGTTGTGTGTTAGATGCGAGCAGGGCTACGACTGGCACCATTGCCAATAGCCTGTACCTCTGTGAAATATCAAAGACCTTATATGTAAGCCAATAAACAGAAACAAGGAGTGCAACATATATCGTCGCTCCCACTCCTGGGTTATAGAAGAACTGCACAAGATAGCATGAAATATATGACAGCAGACCGGCCGGCGCAGACATCATCTCCTCATAATAAAGGTCATCGTACAAGAAGAGTGACAATTCATTGACACGGAACAGAAGCCCCTCCTCATAGAATGCAAGCAATGCCCAAACTACGGCAAAAAACATTATGGGGAAAGCGTTCTTCATGATTGACGCTGGTAACCCATTTACCATTCTACAGAGTTTTTCATAAATGGCAGAACCGTTCTTTTTGAGAATAGGAACCCGTGAAAACCATTTTGGTTCCGGCTTTTGCGTTGTCTGTTTATGATGGTAGTTTTTGTCTTTCATATAAATGTGTGTTTATTTCATGAGAAAAGGTTTCGCCCGGCCCTGTTGAGCAGATAGTGGTCGAGCACCACCAATGCAGCCATGGCCTCAACAACCGGCACTGCACGAGGAACGACACAAGGGTCATGACGACCACGCGAAAGGAGTGTCGTCTCTGTTCCATCCTTTGTTACTGTCGGTTGCTCCATAAGCAGCGTTGCCACAGGCTTGAATGCGACCCTGAAATAGATATCGTTTCCGTTAGAGATACCGGCCTGAATGCCACCGCTGTTGTTCGTACGGGTTGCAATCCTCCCCCCTTCGTTGTAGAATGTATCATTCTGCTGCGAACCGCGGCCTGTAGATGCAGCAAAGCCATTGCCGTAATCGAAACCCTTTGCAGCATTTATGGAAAGCATTGCAGCTGCAAGCGAAGCCGAAAGTTTGTCATAAAGCGGCTCACCCAGACCGACGGGAGCTCCTTTGACGACACAGGTCACGACACCTCCGACAGTGTCACCGGCACGCTTCACATCCTTTATCAAGGACTCCATTGCCGCCGCCGCAGCCGCATCGGGGCAGCGCACGGCATTACTCTCGGCCAGTGAAAGGTCGTATGCAGAATAACCCTCGGCAAGCGAAATCTCGCCCACACGGGAAGTATATGCCACAACCGAAATCCCCAACTGTTTCAGTACCAGTTTTGCCAAAGCACCGGCACACACCCTCACAGCTGTTTCGCGTGCAGAGGAGCGGCCACCGCCACGGTGGTCGCGAATACCGTACTTGCAGTCATAGACATAGTCGGCATGCGATGGACGGAAAGTGTCGCGCAGATTGTCGTAATCACCGCTACGGTTATTATTGTTCATGATAGTAAAAGCAATAGGAGTGCCTGTTGAACGACCCTCGAAAATACCCGAAAGGAACTGCACCTCATCGGCCTCGTTACGCGAAGTGGTAATTGCACTCTGCCCCGGACGGCGACGCGCCATCTCACTGCGTATGAAATCTTCATCAATGGCCACACCGGCGGGATAGCCGTCGAGCACACCACCGATTGCCACACCGTGCGACTCGCCGAAAGTGGTGAGACGCAAAAGTTTGCCAATACTATTCATAATTTGCCTATCTATTAGTGACAGCAACCGCCTTCACAGCCACCGTCGCCACCACAACTACCGCCGTTGCAACCGCTGCAACCGCCGCCACAACTACAAGAAGCCTTCAAGGAATCATAAAACTTTTTCAACTCAGACTCCTTTGCAGGGCGTGCCTCGACAACGCTGCCCACAAACTGCAAATCGCAACCTGCAAGAGGATGGTTAAAATCCATTACAACCTTCAATGGAGTAACCTCCTTGACTGTACCCAGGATGGGAGAACCGTCGGCACGCAACATCTCAACCACATTGCCTGCATAGATGTGAGCAGAATCGAACTTTCCGTCAATTGTAAACACCTCACGGTCAAAATCCTGTACATGATCGGGGTCGTACTCGCCGTATGCATCGGCAAACGGGATTGTAAAATCGAACTCATCGCCCTTTTTCAGGTTCTTGAGGTTCTCCTCAAAAGCATCGAGTGTATAGCCAACGCCTGTCAAGAAGGCAAAAGGCTGCTCACGGGTTGTCTTTTCCACCTCTTCACACTCACCGTTACGGTGTGACAAAAGAGTGTATGCCACACGCAGATATTTGTTTTCGTTTTCCATTGTTTATAGTGTTTTAATAATTTGCCAATTTGTGCAAAGATATACAAATTGTAGCCAAAAAGGCAATGTCGGGAAGAAAAAATAGAAAAATCACACATTATAAATAAATATGATGCATTATTGGCACAAAAAGCACATGGTTTTTAAATCCTTTTGTTATCTTCGCAGAGATATATACACAACACAGAATGATATTGAAAAACTTTATACCTTATCTGCTCGTTATGGCAGCCATGATAACCGGATGTAGCAACAAGAGCACATCCGAAGAGTCAAAAGAGCCGTTGATTACACAACAGGGAGCACAGTTGATGAAGAACGGCAAACCCTACCATTACATTGGTACAAACATGTGGTATGCCTCTGTTTTGGGTTCTACCGGTGAAGGGGGCGACAGGGAACGCTTGTGCAGGGAACTCGACTACCTGAAGAGCATCGGCGTCACGAACCTGAGAATCCTCTCCGGCCCCGATGCCGGCAGCGACCTGGCCAACCCTGCAAAGCCATACCTGCAGAGTGCACCGGGAGTGCTCAACGACACCATTCTCCAGGGACTCGACTTTGTCATTGCCGAACTTGAGAAACGCGACATGGACGCTGTAATATACCTGAACAATGCTTGGGACTGGAGCGGTGGTTATGGTTTCTACCTGAAGGAGTGCGGTTATGGCGACTCACCTAATACCAATGTCCCCGGCGGTTACAGCGAGTATGTCAACTACTGCGCCAACTTCTCGCGTGAGCCAAAAGCCATTGAAATGTACTACAACTGTATAAAAGCCATAGTTTCGCGCAAGAACAGCATCACCGGGCGCAGTTACAAGGATGAACCGGCTATTATGGCCTGGCAGCTTTGCAACGAACCGCGTCCCTTTTCCAAGGAGAATAAAGCAGCATTTGCGCAGTGGATTTCAGGAGCTGCCGCACTTATAAAGAGTATAGACCCCAACCACCTTGTATCAACCGGAAGTGAGGGGTACATCGGTTGCGAAGTCGATATGGAACTGTGCAGGGAAATACACGCCGACAAGAACATCGACTATTTGACAATACATATATGGCCTGTAAATTGGGGTTGGGCACCACGCTCAAACCCCGACAGCGGCATAGAAAACGCCTGCCATGAGAGTGGCAAGTATATTGCCGAACACATTGAGCTTGCCAAGCAGCTGGACAAGCCACTTGTAATCGAAGAGTTCGGCTATTCGCGCAAGGACAATCTTTCGGGCACAGGCATACCTACTGACAGCCGCGACATATTCTACCGTTACATATTCGGGCAGGTAAAAGAGAGCGCTACAGGCGGAGGTGTAATTGCCGGCTGCAATTTCTGGGGATGGAGCGGCAGCGGACGCCCACGCGACCTTGTGTGGCAACCCGGCGACAATTATCTGTGCGACCCGCCACACGAGCCACAGGGATGGTACTCGGTCTTTGACAATGATACAACAACAATAGAAATCATCAAGGAGTATTCAAAAGCAATAACAGAAAAATAAGACTTATAACAGCTATGTACAAGAAAGACAACCGCATTGTTGCCACACTCGACGCAGGTGGCACAAACTTTGTGTTCGGCGCAATGAAAGCCGGCGAGTTCATCATTGACCCTGTATCGGTACCGGCACAGCCGCACGACCTTGACCTTTGCCTGCAAAACATGGTCAACGGTTTCCAACAGGTATTCGACAAATTGGACGAAAAACCTGTTGCCATCAGTTTCGCATTCCCCGGCCCTGCCGACTACCCTAACGGCATCATCGGCGGCTACCTGCCCAACTTCCCCTCGTTCCGCGACGGTGTTGCACTTGGTGCATTCCTTGAGGGCAAGTTCGGCGTTCCCGTGTTCATCAACAACGACGGTGACCTATTTGCATACGGCGAGGCTCTCTGCGGTATGTTGCCCGAAATCAACAGCCGCCTGAAGGAACTTGGCTCCACAAAACAGTACAAGAACCTCATAGGCTACACACTTGGCACAGGATTCGGCATCGGTGTCGTTATTGACAACAACCTGAACCGTGGGGACAACTCATGCGTGGAGACATTCTGTCTGCGCCACAGAGACATGCCCGATGTAATTGTTGAGGACGGCGTTGCCATACGCGCAGTATGCCGAGTATATGGCGAGCAGAGCGGCAACCCCGACCACGGACTTACTCCAAAGGATATATGTGAAATTGCCGACGGTACACGCGAGGGCGACCAGGCAGCCGCAAAGGAGGCATTCGCTTCGCTCGGACGCGTTGCAGGTGCAGCTATCTCAACAGCCGTGACAATCATTGACGGTCTTGTTGTAATCGGTGGTGGTGTTTCGGCAGCAAGCCGTTGGATCATGCCGGCACTGCTCGAGGAGATGCGTTCAAAACTGCGCACTCTGGGAGGCGACGAAGTAAACCTTGTACAGATGAAAGTATATGACCTGGAAAATGCCGATGAATTCGCGCTTTTTGCAAAGGGTGAGACCAAGAAGGTGAAGGTCTATGGCGAGGAGAGATATGTCGATTACGACTGCCAAAAACGCGTGGGTATTGCCATTTCAAAGCTCGGTGCAAGCAAGGCGGTATCGGTAGGTGCATACGCATTTGCGCTCAGCGAACTCGATAAGAAAAAAGCATAAGCCATGATAAGGAAATTCATCTCATCACTGCTATTGCTGCTTTCCCCACTTGCAGCAGCGGCGCAGAAGCCAGTCGAACTGGTTAACCCGTTCATTGGTACAACCAATTTCGGCACCACCAACCCCGGAGCGGTAACCCCCAACGGAATGATGTCGGTAGTGCCGTTCAATGTAATGGGTTCGGACCTCAATGTATTTGACAAGGACCAGCGTTGGTGGTCGGCACCATACGAGTACAACAACAAGTTCTTCACAGGCTATGCCCATGTAGCACTGAGCGGCGTGGGTTGCCCCGAGGCTTCGTCGCTGCTGGTGATGCCCACAAGCGGAGAACTTGATGTAAACTATTTCAGCTACGGCTCGGAATACACAAACGAGAAGGCGACTCCCGGATACTACAGCAACGAACTGACAAAATATGGCATAAAAACCGAGGTTACGGCCACAACACGCTCATCGTGCGAACGCTACACTTTCCCGGCCGGCAAGGGCAATATCATCCTTAACCTGGGACAAGGCCTCTCCAACGAGTGCGGTGCCATGGTGCGCCGTGTGAGCAGCACCGAGATTGAGGGTTTCAAGTTACTCGGAACATTCTGCTACACCACACAGGCTGTGTTCCCCATCTACTTTGTGATGCGCGTGTCAAAAGCGCCCACAAGCGAAGGAGCATGGAAGTTCCAGCCTGCATTGACCGGTGTTGAGGCCGAGTGGACCCCAGATGACGGCACATACAAACTCTACGAGAACTACTACCGCGAGGTTGCCGGCGACAACATAGGCTACCGTTTCTGCTACGACAACCTTGCCGACGGCGAACAGATTACCGTGCAGTTGGGTGTATCCTTCGTTTCAATAGAGAATGCAAGGGAAAACCTCAATGCCGAGCAGCAGGGCAAGGATTTTGACACAGTGCATGCATTGGCAGTGGAACAGTGGAACAATGACCTGGAACGCATACGCATCGATGGCGGTACAAAGGAGCAGCAGACAATATTCTACACTGCGCTCTACCATGCGCTCATTCACCCAAGCATCATCAGCGATGTCAACGGCGAATACCCCAAAATGGAGAATGGCGAGACGGGCAAGAGCGACTACACACGCTACACAGTGTTCTCGCTTTGGGACACATACCGCAACCTGCACCAGTTGCTCACACTGGTATATCCCGAGCGCCAGACAGATATGCTGCGCACAATGGTGGGAATGTATGAGGATTGGGGTTGGTTGCCACGCTGGGAGCTCTTTGGCCGCGAGACATTCACAATGGAGGGCGACCCTGCCGCCATTGTCATTGCCGACAGCTGGATAAAGGGTTTGCGTGACTTTGACATCAAGACAGCATACGAGGCTATGCTCAAGTCGGCGACAACTGAGGGTGCAAAGAACCCGATACGCCGTGACATTGACCCATACATAAATGATGGTTTCATTCCATTGTGGTACTTCTCGAGCGACCTCTCGGGCGACAATTCCGTTTCGCACGCACTGGAATACTGCTCGGCCGACTATGCCATTGCACAGCTTGCCGACTCGCTTGGCGACAAGGCGCGCGCAAAGGAGTTCATCAAACGCTCGCAGAGCTACCGCCGCTACTACTGCAAGGAGCACGGCACACTGCGCCCACTCACAAAGGAGGGCGAGTTCCTGGGCGACTTTGACCCTGCTACAGGAAAGAACTTCGAGAATGTACCCGGATTCCACGAGGCATCGGCATGGTGCTACACATTCGCCGTTCCGCATGACCTGGCAGGTCTCACAAAGCTCATGGGCGGAAAAAAGAATTTCGTAAAGAGCCTGCAGGGAGTGTTCGACAACGGACATTACGACCCCGCAAACGAGCCCGACATTGTTTACCCATACCTTTTCAGTCGCATAAAGGGCGAAGAGTGGCGCACACAGAAGGAGGTTAAGAACATCCTCGACAACCACTATAAGAATGCCCCCGACGGCATCCCCGGCAACGATGACACCGGCACTATGTCGGCATGGGCAGTCTTCTCCATGATGGGTATCTACCCCGATTGCCCGGGTGAGCCAACCTATACAATCACCACACCGGTGTTCGACAAGGTACAGATAAACACTCCCGGCGAGAAGATTACAATAGAGTGCGACCGTCCTACAGCCGATTGTCACTACATTGACAACATAAAACTAAATGGCAAACAGAGCGGTTACCGCATTACACACAAACAGTTGCTCGACAACGCAAACATAAAGTTAAAACTAAAGAAAGAGACAAAATGAAAATAAGAAGCAGTATAATGGCGGCCGTGCTGCTGTTGGCAGCATGTTCACCCAAGCAGGAACAGAAAGACACACAGGAACAACTGACAGCCTATGTAAACCCACTCATCGGTAGCGGCGGCCACGGTCATGTATTCGTGGGTGCAAGTGTGCCTTTCGGCATGGTACAACTTGGTCCCACAAGCATAAACGAGACATGGGACTGGTGCTCGGGCTATCACCAGGACGAGGCTTCAGTGATAGGTTTCTCGCACACCCACCTGAGCGGAACCGGCATCGGTGACCTTTTCGATGTTACAGTAATGCCTGTTACAGGCGAGGTAACATACGAGCGAGGCGCCATTGACATTCCCGGCAGCGGCCTGTGGTCACTTGCCGAACGCACAAAGGAGGTTGTAAAGCCCGGTTACTACAGCGTACCGCTCATGCGCTACGGCATAAAGGCCGAAATGACAGCCACTGCACGCGTGGGATTGCACCGCTACACATTCCCCGAAAGCCAAGAGGCAGCCATTGTCTTTGACCTTGAGAACGGCGGCTGCTGGGACGAGAGCACCGAGACATTTATGCAAGCCGAGGGCAACAACCGCATCGTGGGCTACCGCTACTCAAAAGGCTGGGCAAAGAACCAGCGCATATACTTTGTGGCAGAGTTTGCAAAGCCATTCGACAGTTTTGAACTGAAGGGATACAAAAACATGTACGGCCGTGCATCATTCAGCACAACAGCCGGTGAGGAGGTCATGCTCAAGGTGGCAATCTCCCCTGTGAGCATCGACGGAGCCAAGCTCGCCCTTGAGAGTGAGCTTCCAGGATGGGACTTTGCAGCCGTGCAGACAGCAGCAGTTGATACTTGGGAGAAAGAGCTCGCACGCATCAAGGTAGAAATAAAAAATGAAGAGCAGAAGAAAATCTTCTACACCGCAATGTACCACGCGATGATAGCGCCAATGCTCTTCAGTGATGTAAACGGCGACTACCGCGGTGCCGATGACAAAATCTACAACAGCGACAAGCCACGCTATACATGCTTCTCACTCTGGGACACATACCGTGCAAAGCAACCGCTCATGACAATCATCCACCCCGAAAAAGCCGGCGAGTTCGTTGCCACAATGGTTGATATATGCGACAAGCAGGGCGACCTCCCCGTATGGCACCTGTGGGGCAATGAGACCGACTGCATGGTTGGCGACCCGGGCATTCCCGTTGTTGCCGATGCCATTGTAAAAGGTATCGAGGGCTTTGACAAAGAGGCTGCTTTTGAAGCAATAAAAAAGACCGCAGCCGTTGAGGAGCGCGGCAAGGAGCACCGCCACAAGCATGGTTACATCCCTTGCGACATCTTCAGCGAGGCTGTAGCCTTTGACATGGAGTATGCCATTGCCGATGCAGCCGCAGCCAACGCTGCAAAGGCACTTGGCAAGCAGGCGGACTATGAACACTTCACAAAGGCAAGCCACAGCTACCGCACATTCTTTGACAAGGAGACAGGTTTCATTCGCGGTGTCGATGTCAACGGCAAGTTCCGCACACCGTTCAACCCATATTTTGCGGCTCACCGCGCCAACGACTACTGCGAGGGCAACGCTTGGCAATATACATGGCTCGTACCACACGACATTGAGAACTATGCGCAGATGTTCGGCAGCAAGGAGGCTTGCATTGCACGCCTCGACTCACTGTTCCTTGCGCCATCGGCAGTTGACGGCGATGCATCACCCGACATCTCGGGCATGATTGGCCAGTTTGCCCACGGCAACGAGCCAAGCCACCACATCCTCTACCTTTATACAATGCTTGGCGAGCCACAGAAGACAGCAGAGCGCGTGCGTGAGGTTATGGCAACACAATACCGCAACAACTTCGATGGCCTCTCGGGTAATGAGGATATGGGACAGATGTCGGCTTGGTACCTGATGTCGGCACTCGGATTCTACCAGGTTGAGCCTGCCGGCGCACGCTACTGGTTCGGTTCACCAATTGTTGACCGTGCCGAGCTCACCGTCAAAGGCGGCAAGTTCATTATTGAGACAATCAATAACAGCGACAAAAACATATACATCAAGAGCATAAAACTCAACGGCAAGCCCCATAACCTGCCATACATTGAGCACAGTGACATTGCCGCAGGCGGCACGCTCACCATTGAAATGAGCGACACGCCGACGAAGTGGTGGTAATAAACAAAGAGGATGACCCAATTGGGTCATCCTCTTGTATTGAAGTAGTGAACAAAGTAGTACTCAAACGAAGGTTAAAAAATTAAGATATTCTCCTATAAAATACCAAACTAAAAAACCTCACACCGGTAAATCCGAAATTTTGAGCAACCTGTTCGACATTACATTACTCGCATGTACCTTTACCTATTCTTAATAAATAAATTGTATTTGGCTTAAAACCAAATCTTCTTTGTAATTTATTCCCATTAGTCTTAAATAAATTATAAATTTTGACATCTATAACATCAACAAGACATCCTGTATTATAATCAAGCACTTCTACATTTACTGTAGTGGTTCCTGAAGATGATTTTGTCAAAGTAATCAGATCTGAATAATCAATTGCTCCTTCAGCATCGCTTTTTATACTTAACCTGTTCAATTTTGCTATATTTCCATTGGAATTGTATACAGTACAAGTTTCTCCATCACCACTGGCAAACACATTTATTGAAAACAAAGTCAATGCAAAAAACAAAAATATCTTTTTCATAATAATATACTATTTGTAATATTTCCCCTACTCTTTTATCGGCTTTTCGGGTTACTCCGTCGTGTCCTATCACCTAAAACATATACGCACAAAAAAAGCGCAGGACAATTAGTTTATCCTCGCTTTGGGGTGTTTGGCGTAACCTCGACAAAAGAACAACTAAAAGCCCGCGCCATAGGCACGAGCATTCCAACCGTTATTCTTTCTTGTCTTTTTATAGTCGCCAAACTTCCAAAGCAAAAGAATACAAGTTAAAACGCTTTTCCAATATGTCTAAAATGTGCGTATGCAATTATACGCAATGTTTCATAGGCAATAGTTTTTAAGATTCAACTGTAAACATACGA
>JAFNWA010000080.1 GCA_017383665.1 Bacteroidaceae bacterium
AAAGGTGGGTGAGGAGTGGGGCAAGGTTCAACAACTCCAGGGTATTGAGACATATGGAAACGACGACTATCCGTTTCTGCTGGCCGATGGTGTGACACTCTATTTTGCCAGTGACGGTCAGGGCTCAATTGGCGGGTACGACATCTTCGTGTCCAGGATGGACACAGAGAATGACCGTTTCTACCGTCCGGACAATGTGGGCATGCCATTCAACTCCACATCCAATGACTACATGATGGCAATAAACGAAGTGGCCAATCTTGGATGGTTTGCAACAGACCGCAACCAGCCCGAGGGTAAGGTTTGTGTATATGTTTTTGTTCCGAACAGCGACAAGGAGAGAGTAGATGTCGATGTCATTGGATATGACAATGCACTTGCCGTGGCAAACATATCTTCAATAGCAGACACGCAGAGGGATGAAGATGTTGTGCGCGATGCACAGCGCCAGATGACAATGCTCATATATGCCCAGGATGCAGCCCGCAAGAGTGGCGATTTCTTCTTCGTTATTGACGACCTCAATGAATACCGCTCTTTGAGCGATTTCAAGAGCAGTACAGCGCGTGAACTCTTCAAGGAGTGGCAGTCCGGTGTCAAGGAACATGAGAGTGACATCCGTCTGCTCGATAGCCGTCGCGACGAATATGCATCGGCAACTGCTGCCGGCAAGGCAAAGATGCGCGATACTATCCTGGAACTCGAAAGCAAGATTGAGAGCGATGCCCGAGCTTTGAAGTTAAAGGAATATGAAGTGCGTCGCCTTGAACAGGAGGAGATGTACGGCAAGTGAGACACCGCCCTTAGTTCCTTCGCAGCCGTGTCTTGGTAATTGATTTTTGGAAAAGAGAATAAATATATAGAACAATGGATATACTGATAACTATTTTACTCGTGATTTTTGCAACCGTGATGTTGACGGTTGAGGTGGTGTTTATACCAGGTTTCGGCATAACCGGTTTTACTGGTGTGATAGCAATGGCCGGTTCAATCTTCTATGCCTTTGTGCAACTTGGCAACGCTGCGGGATGGATTACCCTGCTTGTGGGTGGAATGGTTTCCATCGCCCTGTTCCTGTGGGCACTCTATGGTAATTCAATCGACAAGGTTGCGTTGAAGAAGAATATCAAGTCCACAGTGAAGACAGTCGATATGAGTATCTTTGCTGTTGGTGACCGCGGTGTTACCAAGACAAGACTTGCCCTCATTGGCGAGGCTGTAATAAAAGGTCAGGTGATTGAGGTGAAATCGGAGGCCGGCTTCATCAACGAGAAAGAGGAGATTGAGGTCATCCGTGTGTCCGATGATTCACTCTTTGTGGTAAAGGTAGAGAAAGAGGGTAAAAACAAGAAGTAATATACAAAAAAAATAATAGTATTATGAATGAATCCAGCATGTATCTTATTGGTGGAGTAGTGCTTGGCGCCATTGTGTTGCTGGCAGTAATCTTCCACTATGTGCCATTCGTGCTTTGGCTGTCGGCTAAGGTGTCGGGCGTGAGAATTTCGTTGTTGCAGTTGTTTCTCATGCGTATTCGTAATGTGCCTCCAGGCCAGATTGTGCAGGCTATGATTGAGGCACACAAGGCCGGTCTTGAGAACATTACACGCGATAGTCTTGAGGCGCATTATCTTGCCGGTGGCCATGTCGAGAGGGTAGTGCATGCACTTGTGTCGGCATCAAAGGCAAATATTGACCTATCGTTCCAAATGGCAACAGCCATTGACCTTGCCGGTCGCGATGTGTTCGAGGCCGTGCAGATGTCCGTTAACCCCAAGGTGATTGACACACCACATGTCACAGCTGTGGCCAAGGACGGTATTCAGCTCATTGCCATTGCCCGTGTTACCGTGCGTGCCAACATCAAGCGTCTTGTCGGTGGTGCGGGTGAGGATACTGTGCTTGCCCGTGTAGGCGAGGGTATCGTTTCGTCAATCGGCTCGGCCGACAGCCACAAGGCAGTGCTCGAGAACCCCGATTCAATTTCAAAGCTTGTGCTCAGCAAGGGGCTCGATGCCGGCACTGCATTCGAGATTCTCTCCATTGACATTGCCGATATTGACATAGGTAAGAACATCGGTGCAGCGTTGCAGATTGACCAGGCCAATGCCGACAAGAATATCGCACAGGCCAAGGCCGAGGAGCGTCGCGCCATGGCTGTTGCCCTTGAGCAGGAGAACAAAGCCCGTGCCCAGGAGGCACGCGCCCATGTGATTGAGGCCGAGGCCGAGGTGCCAAAGGCTATGGCCGAGGCATTCCGCAATGGTAATCTCGGAATCATGGACTACTACAGGATGAAGAATATCCAGGCCGATACGGCAATGCGCGACAACATTGCCAAGGAGTGATGTGTTGTATAAGTGAAGAACTTAAATTGATTTTTATTATGAAGCGTTATTTCGCTCCTTCGGAGTTGCTCATTGAGCCAAACGGAGCAATCTACCATTTGGGAGTAAAACCTGAACAGTTGGCCGACAAGATTATACTGGTGGG
>JAFNWA010000081.1 GCA_017383665.1 Bacteroidaceae bacterium
AAAACTTTATTTTGGTGACAAAAAGTTGTGGCCCTACATTGTTAAATATAATAATATGGACAACCCCAATGCTTTGCGCCATGGAATGGAGATACGAATACCTCGTCTGGTGCCAAGAAAATAACACTGTTAAGTTAAAGAATGTTTAACGCTAACAATGGTTAATTCAATTTTATAGTATTTAACACTGAGATAATTTTATTGGATATAATTTTGTCCCAAAACAGATATAATTTAACAAAAAACACAGTTATGAATTCAACAGTTGATATTCGTGAGTTAAATGAATTGATAGAAAAGCAGAGTGCTTTTGTCACAAATCTGCAGACAGGAATGAGCCAGGTGATTGTTGGCCAGAAGCATTTGGTAGAGTCGCTGCTTATTGGTTTGCTTTCAGACGGTCACATCCTTCTCGAGGGTCTTCCCGGCTTGGCAAAGACACTTGCTATCAAGACCTTGTCCGATTTGATTGATGCTGACTTCAGTCGCATTCAGTTTACACCGGATCTTCTTCCGGCCGATGTTGTAGGTACAATGGTTTACAGCCAGAAGAGTGAGGAATTCAAAGTAAATAAAGGACCGGTTTTTGCAAATTTTGTATTGGCGGACGAAATTAACCGAGCTCCGGCAAAGGTGCAGAGTGCACTGCTTGAGGCTATGCAGGAGCGTCAGGTGACAATCGGAAAGGATACTTTCAAATTGCCACAACCATTCCTGGTTATGGCTACACAGAACCCGATTGAGCAGGAGGGAACATACCCGCTGCCTGAGGCACAGGTTGACCGTTTCATGCTCAAGGTGATTATTGGATACCCTGAGTTGCAGGAGGAGAAACGCATCATACGCCAGAATATCACAGGCGAAAAGATAGAGGTGAAACCACTGCTCACACCTCAGGAGATTGTGGAAGCACGTAAGGTCGTACGTATGGTTTATCTTGATGAAAAAATAGAGCAGTATATTGCAGACATTGTGTTTGCCACACGCTTCCCGGAAAAATATGGAATGAAAGAGGTTAAGGATTACATTTCATTCGGTGCTTCGCCCCGTGCTTCAATCAACCTTGCTCTTGCTGCCCGTGCATATGCATTCATCAAGCGCAGAGGTTATGTAATTCCTGAGGATGTGCGTGCTGTCGCACACGATGTGCTTCGCCACAGAATCGGTTTGAGCTATGAGGCCGAGGCCAACAATCTTACATCCGACGAGATTGTAAGTCTTGTATTGAACAGTGTAGAAGTACCCTGATTAAGAAACAGTTCTTAGGATATGGAGACAAGTGAACTCATAAAAAAAGTTCGCAAGATTGAGATAAAGACACGCGGTCTTTCACACAATATCTTTGCAGGACAGTACCATTCGGCATTCAAAGGTCGTGGTATGTCCTTCAGTGAAGTGCGCGACTATCACTACGGTGATGATGTGAGAGATATTGACTGGAATGTGACAGCCCGCTTCAATAAGCCCTATGTAAAGGTCTTTGAAGAAGAGCGTGAATTGACGGTAATGCTTATTGTCGATCTTTCAAGCAGTCTTGACTTTGGAACTGCGGTCACCACAAAGCGCGATATGCTTGTGGAGATTGCAGCAACAATTGCTTTTGCGGCAATACAGAACAACGACAAGATTGGTGTTATATTCTTTACTGACAAGATTGAAAAATTCATTCCTCCACAGAAAGGACGCAAGCATATACTTTACATAATAAGGGAGTTGTTGAACTTTGAGCCTACCAGCAGAAAGACAGATATTAAAGTTCCGTTGGAGTTCATAACAAATGCCATCAAAAAGAGATGTACAGCCTTTATGTTGAGTGACTTTATCGGCAATTACAATTACAAAGATGCAATGACTATAGCCAATCGCAAACATGATCTTGTCGCAATACAGGTCTATGATCGTCGTTTGGCAGAATTGCCCGATGTTGGTCTATTAAAGATAC
>JAFNWA010000082.1 GCA_017383665.1 Bacteroidaceae bacterium
CTTTTCGGCAGGAACTGAAGTGCGCAAGGCGAATTCATTGAAGAATGGTTTATCAAAAGCCAATGCACATTTGCCGGTAGCCACAAGCTTGTCGGCAAGGTAATGTGCGCCGCCGTATGAGAGTTCACATGCCTCCTTCAATCCCTTGTGCCCCATCACAGACATGTAGATTGTGACATACAGAGCCATAAGTGACTGGTTTGAGCAGATGTTGCTATTTGCCTTCTCGCGGCGGATATGCTGCTCGCGCGCCTGCAATGTGAGCACAAATGCACGCTTGCCATCGACATCGGTTGTAGCACCCACAATTCGGCCGGGCAACTTGCGAATGTTAGCATTGGTACATGCGAGGAAACCCACATAAGGGCCACCATAACACATTGGGATACCAAGTGACTGCGCATCGCCACAAGCAATGTCAGCGCCCCACTCTGCCGGTGTCTTCAGCACCGCCAGACTCGACGGCTTGCAGTTCATCACAAGCATGGTTTTCTTAGCGTGACACATGTCGGCAACACCGGTGTAATCCTCAACAATACCATAGTAATTGGGCTGTGCAAGAATAACACCGGCAACATCATCGCCTTGGAGTTTTGCATCCAAGTCGGCAAGGTCGGTAACGCCATCCTTTTCGGCAATGGTCTCAATTACCACACCTTGATATTTCGCGTATGTCTCCACCACCCGCTTCACTCTTGGGTTCATTGTTGCCGAGAGAAGCACCTTGTTGCGTTTCTTGGCAATGGCAACGCACATCATCATGGCCTCGGCCGTGGCGGTTGTGCCGTCATACATTGAAGCATTTGTAACATCCATCCCCGTGAGTTCACAAATCATCGATTGGTACTCGAAGATATATTGCAGCGTACCCTGTGAAATCTCAGGTTGGTATGGAGTATATGCGGTAAGGAATTCGCCACGCGACAGAATAGGCGCAATCACTGATGGCGAATAGTGATCCTCGACACCGGCACCGGCAAAGCAGGATAGCTTTGCGTTCTTGTTGCCGAGAGCCTCAAAAAACCGTCGAATTTCCACCTCGGACATAGCCTCGGGAAGTGCAAATTCGCGGTCAAAGAGCAGTTGCTGCGGAATCTCACCATAGAGGTCATCCATAGACTTCAGCCCGGCAACCTCAAGCATCTGCTCAATATCCTGTTGAGTATGAGGGAAATATTTCATAATGAATTTACAATGAAATGCATTTCAAATTCGGTGCTGTCAAAAAGGAGGGAGTTAAAGGCATGCGATATGTAAGAAACCGCAGTTTACTTGAAGTAAATGAGGATTTCGAGCATGAGCATAACGCATAAATCCGCCTTTTTGTCAGTAGCGACAATTATTCGCCAATCATCGCCTTATACGCCTCTGCATCCATCAAAGCATCGGCCTCGGTTGGGTCGGCAAGCTTAACCTTGATAATCCAGTTTGCATATGGGTCGCTGTTTACAAGTTCGGGGCTGTCATTCAAAGCCTCATTCACCTCAACAACAACACCGCTCACAGGCGATATAAGGTCGCTGGCAGCCTTCACGCTCTCAACTGCGCCAAAGTCCTCGCCTGCAGTCACCTCGTCATCAACATCGGGCATATCGACATATACCACATTGCCAAGCTCGTGCTGTGCGTAATCGGTAATACCTACATAGCCATATTCACCCTCAATCTTTACATACTCGTGTGACTCGGCATAACGGAGTCCTTCTAAAATTGTGCTCATAATAAGTTTGTTTTTATTGGTTAGTTATTAGTTATTAAGTTTTTCTTTATAATCTTAGGCCCTCCCATAATGGGGAGGGTTCGGGTGGTTTTTTTTTTACTTCTTGTAGTTCTTGTCGTAGAAACGCTTCTTTGTCACCACACCGGGGAAGACCTTCTTGCGAATGCGCACGGCAACCTCGGTATCGAGTTTTGCATAATCTATGTCAACCATCGCCATGCACACACTCTTGCCTGTTGAAATGGAATTGTAGCCGGTTGTGACTACACCAACAACCTTACCGTCAGCCTCCACCTCATAGCCATGGCGTGGAATAGCCTTGTCCTTGAGTTCGATGCCCACAATCTTGCGTTTAAGCCCCTCGGCCTTCTGCGCAGCAAGAGCCTCCTTGCCAATGAAATCCTTCTCCAATTTTACAAAGATTCCCAAGCCGGCCTCGAGCGGAGTGATTTCATCGGTGAGTTCGTCACCATAAAGCGGCAAGCCCACCTCGAAGCGCAATGTATCGCGGCAACCCAAACCACAAGGCTTAACTTCTCCGCTTGCGAGCAACTTATCCCACACCTCATTTGTAAAAGCGTGCGAACCGTAGAGTTCAAAACCATCCTCGCCGGTATAGCCGGTACGGCTTATGATTATTGTTTCGCCGTTATAGTCAAGTTCTTTACATGTGTAGAATACCAACTCCTTGCATGGAATGCCAAGCACACGCTCTATTATATCCTCACTCTTCGGGCCCTGCACGGCAACCTCGCCATAAATGTCGCTCTGGTGTTCTACAGTGACATCGAAATCCTTGGCATGCTCTGTTATCCACGCTACATCCTTGTCAATGTTCGAAGCATTTATCACAAGAAAATAACGCCGATGAGCCATCTTATAGACAAGCAAGTCGTCAACTACACCGCCCGTAGGGTGACACATCATTCCATAATATATCTTGCCGTCGGGAGCAGCGGTAACATCGTTTGTAAAGATATGGTTAACGAATTTCTCGCTGTCGGGGCCTGTAACAAGCACCTCACCCATGTGCGACACATCAAATACACCGCAAGCCTGACGCACCGCATTGTGCTCGTCAACGATATTGCTATACTGGATTGGCATGTCGAAGCCACCGAAAGGGCTAATCAATGCTCCCAGTGCAGCATGTTTGTCATAAAGACAGGTTCTTTTATTCTCCATAGGTCAGTTATAATATAAGGTTTATAAGTTGTTCTTTTTTCAGGTTCATTATCACAGACGGCACATCTACCCCGGCAAGTGCTTCCTCAATTGCATGCGCAGTGCGCTCCACCCCTTTGAGCCTTGACAAAAGCATGGAATCAATATCTCCGATAATAAAGAAATCGCCCGACAGGGAAACCGATCGTATGCGCCCGGCCTTGACCTCTAGCGACACGCGGAACTCACCCACTCCCTCAATGCGTTCCTCCTTCACCAATGTTGCAGCCGGGTTGTTGCCATAGATAAAAGCATCGCTCAGGTACTCCTGTTCCATATCTTCAATGGCTGCCACATCGCCTGCAGTCAGCACAACAGCGCTATCGCAAAGCACGGTTTTCAAATGGGATATAAGTTCTTCGATTGAAATCGAGATATGCCTGTTCAATGTGGTCACATGCTGCCTCACCGACTCCACCCCCTTGCTGCGCAATTTGGCATCGGACGGAGTTGTAGCATTGAGCATATATTCTAGATTGGTATCGTATAGCATTGTGCCGTGTACAATGCTGCGACCGGGAAGTTTATAGAACGCATTACCAGACACCTTCTTGCCGCCCACAAGAATATCGTTGCGACCTGTGGTCCTTGCATCCACACCAAGACGCTGCAAGGCATCCTCAACCATAAGCATGTAACGATTGAAGGTAAAATTGACATTGGTATCGGGGGTAATGTAAGAGAGCATCAGGTTGCTGCGGTCGGCAAAGACACAGCCGCCACCACTCTTGCGGCGATAGAATTGAATGCCGTTTGCCTTGCAGAAAGCCACATCCACTTCGCTCTCAACCAGTTGATTGCGCCCGAAGATGACCGTGGGCTCAACCTGCCAGATGAAAAAGAACTCTTGCGCAGGAAATTCCCGTGCAATGTACTCCTCCATAGCCAAATAAAACGGCAAACGGCGGTTCTTTTCGTCTGGAAGTTCTACATAAATCATGTGGAATGAAATTCAACTCGCCATCGGTTACAAATATAAGTACAAACAAGCGGAAAACAACAAGTTTACTTGTCTATTTCACACAGCGTGTGTAGTATACATTAGCACCTAAGCGCAAATTTATGCATTTAAATTCTAAAAGCAAGTTTTATAACATTTTTTATGAATTGATGACAATACGAGTATGTTATCACAAACAAAAAACACACCGGTTTCGCGCGAAACCTGTGTGTTTTATACAATTTGATTAAACGTCGCTTACTTCGCAACCTTCTCCAGACGCTTCATCATTGCAAACATGAACAATGCAGAGAGCAAGCACAATACAATGAATACAGCCCATACATAAGTCAAAGGAATGCCGGCCCACAAGAAACCACCTACTGATACAAGGAGGTTACCGATAGCTGTTGCAACGAACCAGCCACCCATCATCATACCCTTCAACTTTGGAGGAGCAACCTTGCTCACAAATGAGATACCCATTGGAGAGAGGAGCAACTCAGCAAATGTAAGGATAAGGTATGTAAGAATCAACCAATATGCCGATGTAAATGTCAAAGGTTTTGTCTCCTCCTTAACAGCTTTCAATGTTTCGTTGGCAGCAACCACAGCTTTTTCAGCCTCGGTATTTGTAATGTCGGCAGCGATGATTGTTGCGTTGGCATTGTAAACCTCAGCAAACACTGGAGCTGTCTTCGCATTCAGTTTACCCATAAAATCCTTTGTCTTCTTGAGGTTCTCACCCAAAATCTTGTCTGTCTCGTTCTTAGACTGGAGCAACTCCTTAACCTTGTCATCTGTTATCTCTTTGTTGTCAGCATTTACAAGGAGACATTTGCCGTCCTTGTTAACAACCTCAGGTGCATAAGCATAGCACTTTGTAGAGAATGATTCAGCCTTGTCAATGGCAATGGCACGCTGCTGGTCGTTAGGTGTGTTCAAACCATTTGAACCAACGAGCATGATTGCAAAACCAACTGCAGCCACAACCATACCGTAAGCAATCTTACGAGGCGCAGAAGGCTCCTTACCCTTTGCAGCCAAAGCGCTGAAGATAGCCATGCTCACAGGAGTCAAAGCAACAACATAGAATGGGTTAAACTGCTGGAAGATTGGAGCTGAAACATCGATTGAAGCGTCGCCTACATTTGCTGCACGGTATGCGAGGAATGCCAATACAGCAGTGCCGATAGAACCTGAAACAACCTTTGCCTTCGCAGTCTTGCTCTGGAAGATAGAGAATGTTGCATATACAGCGATGATTATGAGTACAAGATTCCATACATCGAAAGGCAAGCTCTGGATACCTGATGACTTAGGACTTACGAACTCATCGGCAAAGTATGTCAATGTCAAACCGTTCTGGTGGAATGCCATCCAGAAGAAAATTACCACTGCGAACACAAGGCACAATGCAACGACACGCTGTTTTGTCTCAGATTTTGAAATCTCCTCCTGAGCTACATTTGCAGTCTTTGCAGCACCGGTCTTCACACCACCCTCAACATGACGGAAGGTTGAGCGGAAAGCTCTATAAATGAGAATAGAAACAACGAGCGAAGCACATGCTACAGCAAAAGAGAAGTGGTAAGCGTCGTTAGAAGTGAAACCGAGTGAAGTCTCAGCATACTCCTTGATAGCCACCGCAGCTGTAGGTGCAAAAAGCGCACCTATGTTGATAGCCATGTAGAAGAGTGAGAAACCAGAATCGCGACGGGTTGAATACTTGGGGTCGTCGTAAAGGTTACCGACCATAACCTGGAGGTTACCCTTGAAGAGACCTGTACCAAGGCTGATGAGAAGCAATGATGCAATCATCACAATCATGGCAATCATATCACCACCCAATGGCAATGAGAGGAACAGGTAGCCAATAAACATAATTGAGATACCGATTGTTACCATCTTGCCGAAACCAAACTTGTCAGACATAAGACCACCGACAAGTGGCATGAAATAAACCAAGCCGAGGAATGTACTGTAGATAGCACCTGCAGCACCCGACTCCAAGCCAAAGTTCTCTCGCAAGAACAATGCAAACACAGCCAACATGGTGTAATAGCCGAAACGCTCACCTGTGTTGGCGAGCGCAAGGGCAAAGAGTCCTTTTGGTTGACCTTTAAACATGATTTCTGTGGTTTTATTAGTTGATATTATTGTTTGCTTGCAGTTTCGCACGGATCCTTC
>JAFNWA010000083.1 GCA_017383665.1 Bacteroidaceae bacterium
GCTTGGGTAGCTCAGCAGCTGGAAGACAGTGTTGTTGTTTCCGAGGAGGTTAAGGCAGAGTTCTTCAAGGCGAAGAAGTCTGAGTATCTTGAGAGCCACAAGGAAGACAAGGTATGGTTGGGTGTATATACACATCAGGAGTGCCGTGAATTGGAAATTGGTCTTGGATTGGATTTGAAGGGTGGACTTAGTGTAACACTCGAAGTGTCAGCTCCTGAGTTCCTGAAGTCATTGACAGCAGGCAATAGAGACGCAGCCGTGGCTGCAGCTATTGATGCTGCGCAGAAGGCTGCAGAGAGCGATAAGGATGCGGTTGAAGCATTCGTTAAGGCATTGCCCGAGGGTAAGTCTTTGGCAGCAATCTTCGCGACAAGTGCCATTAGAGACAAAGTATATCAGAAAAACAATCAGGAGGTTGAGGGCGTAATTCGCAGCGAACTTGCAAGTGCAGTTGACAACTCATTCGATGTAGTGCGTTCGCGTGTTGACCGTTTTGGTGTAGCTCAGCCCAACATTCAGAAGCTTGGTGGTGGTCAGGGTCGTATCCTGGTAGAGCTCCCCGGTGTTGAGGATAAGGATCGCGTTGTTGAACTTTTGACCCGTTCTTCAAATCTTCAGTTCTGGGAAACATACACTGCAGCTGAGATTAGTGGCCAGATTATTCCTGCTCTTGAGAGACTTGGCGAACTTATTGCGAGAGACAATGGAATCGCAAATCCTTTTGCAGGCAAGTTGGTTCCCGGCAATGGTTTCATAGCAAATGTGGATCGTGCGACTCAGGATGTTATTGATGATGCGCTTGCTTTGGCCAAGAATGTGGAATATAGCGATATTCTCCCCGATGAATTGGTGTTCTGCTGGGGTGTCGATGCAAAGGGCGGTGTTCACACACTCTATGCTATAAAGGATGCCGAGGCTGATGGTATTGCCCCTCTGCAGGGTGATGTAGTCGTAGAGGCTACAGCCGGTTATGAGCAGAATACAAGCAATCCATGTGTAAACATGAAGATGAAAAACTCTGCAGTTGGTATTTGGGCCGACCTCACCGAGGCTTGTGCAAGGGATGAGCGTCCTATTGCTGTGGTTCTCGATGGTATAGTATATAGTGCTCCTGTTCCTAACGGTCGTATTCCTGGTGGCAGCAGTGTTATCAACGGTAACTTTACAATCAAGGAGACACAGGACCTCGCAATTGTGCTCTGCTCTGGTAAGATGCTTGTTCCAATGCGAGATGTTGAGAGTAGTGTAGTAGGTCCTTCTATCGGTAAGGCTTCTATTGAACAGGGTCTGATGTCATTCATTGTTGCATTTATCCTGTTGATGGTTTACATGTGCGTTGTTTATGGCGTTAAACCGGGTATGGTTGCAAACGGTGCACTTTTATTGAACCTCTTCTTTACATTGGGTATTCTTGCTTCATTCCAGGCTACACTCACCATGGCTGGTATTGCCGGTCTTGTTTTGACATTGGGTGTGGCTGTCGATGCGAATGTTCTTATATATGAACGCGCGAAGGAGGAATTGAAGGCCGGAAAGAATGTGCGTATGGCGCTTGCCGACGGTTACAAGAATGCATTCTCGGCAATCTTTGACTCTAACCTTACATCAATCATTACAGGTGTAATACTTTACAACTTCGGTACAGGTCCTATCAAGGGATTTGCGGTGACTTTGATTATCGGTCTGTTGTGTTCATTCTTTACAGCCGTATTTGTTACCCGTGTGGTATATGAGCATTTCCATGGCAAGAACAAGTGGATGGACTTGACCTTTACAACAAAGTTCTCACGCAAGTTGTTCCAGAGCAAAAATGTGAACTTCTTGAAACTTTCAAAGAAGGTTGGCGTTGCATTCGTTTTGGTTGCTGTTGTAATGTTTGGCTCATTCATCTTCCGTGGTATGGGCAAGAGCATTGAGTTTACCGGTGGCCGCAACTATGTTGTCAAGTTCGAGCAGACGGTATCTGAGGGTGATGTTCAGAAGCTCATCAAGGAGAAGGTTGGTAATGCAAATGTACAGGTAATCTCTTATGGTACAGACGGTGACCAGGTTCGTATTTCAACAAACTATCTTATCGAGAACAAAACTGCAAAGGCTGACAGCATTGTTGAAAAGACAATCTTTGATGCCCTTAAGGGTGGCGAGCTGCTTGCAGACGATGTTACATTCGAGAGATTCTGTGACACACAGGATACAGCCGGTGGTACAATCAAGAGTTCACAGAAGGTTGATTCAACCGTTGCCGAGGAGATTAGCGACAGCGCTATCCTCTCTGTGATACTTGCTCTCATAGCAATCTTCATCTACATTTTGGTTCGTTTCCGTAATGTGGCTTATAGCGTTGGTGCTATATTTGCTCTTGCTCTTGATGTTGTGATGATTATGGGTTGCTACTCATTGCTTAATGGTGTGTTGCCAATGTCGCTCGAGCTTGACCAGATTTTCATCGGTGCTATCCTGACGGCTATCGGTTACTCAATCAATGACAAGGTGGTTATCTTCGACCGTGTACGCGAGTTTACACACATCTATCCAAAGCGCAACAAGTATGAGTTGTTCAATACCTCTTTGAATACAACTCTTGCTCGTACATTGAATACATCTTTCAGTACATTGATCGTTCTGTTGTGTATCTTTGTTCTTGGTGGCGACAGCATCCGTAGCTTCTCATTTGCTATGATTCTTGGTGTTGTGTTCGGTACTCTGTCATCAATCTTTGTTGCAGCTCCTATTGCATACAAGATTGTGCAGTTCCAGATTAACAAGAAAGCAAAGAAGCAGGCTAAGTAATAAGATTCTTTGCATATAAAACAACAGCAAGCACAACGGTGCTTGCTGTTGTTTTATATATATATGAGTTCTTGTATTCCTTATTTTATTGTCAGTTTCCTTCTGATATAATGTAATGCAAAGCGGCAATTCATGCAGTTGTTTGTCTTGCAATAGCTGCGGTGCAGGTGCAACAATGCCTGGGAGTCTGCGGCGCATTTGGGCTGCATCCCTTGCTCTTTCCATCTCTTTATTATGCTGTTCTCCTCAGAGTCAATCTCTCGCAACAGTTCTATGCCCCTTTTGCACATTTTTTCATCCCTTCTATGCTTGCCATAGACATATAGCATTGGTACGATTGAGTTTATGATAATTATATCAACCTGTTTTTGCCTCATGCAACCGTTGCCACAGGTTTCTGTTCCTCCAAAACAGGTGTGGTTCTGCCAATAGCCGCTTAAGGAGTGGTTCAGGAGTTTGTACATGTCGGTCAGTGTGTTTGCGGTGGTTATTCCGGAAACAGTAAATCTCTTCAATAGATATAGTGTTGCCAGTCTTGCAATGCGCACATGTGGGGTGCTGTTGCCCCATGCTCTGTAGTCAAGTTTTTTGAGGTTGAACTTGTTTTGCAGGAAATGGAATTCTCTTTTAAGTTCGTTGTAATAGACATTCTTTATTGCATCGTTTCTGTAATAATATGGAATGCTTTCGTCATCGAGCAATCCCGCTTGTCCAAAAAATATGGCTTCAACCTGTAGCTGGTTGTCGCTGTGTTTGCCCAATGCTTGTGTGTTCAGCAGGTTTGCCCATGCTTCAAATATATCACTCTGGATTCCGAACCCGAAACTGCGTATGGCAATCTTCAGCAGCGTGTCATCCCATCGTTGGTCACATTGCTGAAATATTCTCTCAATAATCTCTTGTTTGTCTTCAAGGCGCTCTACGAGGAGCTCCGACAAAACACTGCTGAGATGTTTGTTTGGCAGCTCAACTATGGTACTGTTGCAAAGAAACTTCTCTTCTTGAGAAATGGTTGCATGGAATTCCTGTATAAACTCTTGTGTGCAGGTAATGTGCAATTGGGCGGTTTTGTCGTAACAATGTTCAGTTGATTTCGGGCTGCTGCTTAATGAGACTATAAGAACCGTGGTCTCTTCTGTGCCACATGTCTGGAATGATTTCTGCAATTCTGTTTCATCAAGCAATATGACGCTTCCGCCAAAGAGTACACCATCTATTTCAATCACTGCCTCCTTGAAAATGTTTGGCTCACATGTGCTGCAATTGCCCGGAACTCTAATGTATAACTCTTTGCCGGCGGTTGTTCTTAATCCGCTTTCCGGCAATGCACCCTTGCTCCAAATGTAGTGTAGAATACTGCTCATTCCCAAATTCTCTCTAAACTTAAAGAGGGTAGCCTTATTTGTTTCGACTACCCTCTTGTCATTATGATTTCTTTTCGCTTGGATAACTTATTCTTGTATGATATATCGCCATGAGCCTCTTCTTGAACACCTCTTTTACAGTGAATATGTCCTGGAAGGTCAATGGCGCCATCTCCAGTTCTCCTTCTCGTAACTTGGCGTCAATGATATTGTCCACCAGTTTGCATATATTCTCCTCAGTGTACTCTTTGATGCTGTGTGAAGCGGCCTCTACACAGTCTGCCATCATCAGTACAGCTTGTTCTTTGGTAAACGGTTTTGGGCCTGGGTAGGTGAATAACTTGTCGTCAATGACCTCATCCGGGTGCTCGTTCTTATATGTAATGTAAAAGTAACCGGTCTTTGACAAACCGTGGTGTGTTGTTATGAACTCTTTTATTTTCTTTGGCAAGTTCTCGCGTTCCGCTATTGCAAGTCCATTTGTGACATGCTTTATGATAACCTGAGCACTCTCAATCGGGGTGAGTCTCTTGTGTGGGCTTATGCCGCCACTCTGATTCTCGGTAAAGTATATCGGGTTCTCAAGTTTGCCGATATCGTGATATAGTGCGCCCGTACGCGCCTCAAGCGGGTTTCCGCCAACTGCTATTGCCGCTTCTGCAGCAAGGTTGCCCACTTGCATTGAGTGCTGGAATGTTCCGGGCACCTCCTGTGACATTCTCTGCAACAATGGGCTGTTGAGGTTTGACAACTCAATGAGAGTAATACTTGATATAAACCCGAATGTGCGTTCTATGATGAACATGAGCGGATAGACAAACAGTGTCAGGACTGTGCTGATGACAAAGTATATGTACATCATGCTCTTAATGGTTGAGAAACCGCCGGAAGTAATCATTTCATAACACAGATATATGGCCGAGTATGTCAGGAAAGTGATGGTTACACATTTGAACATCTGTGAGCGTGAAGAGAGGTCTCTTAGGCTCAGTATGGCACTACATCCGGCAACCAGTTGCACCAAGAGAAATTCATATGGCGTTGCCACCATTACCGAACACATTGCCAAAGATATTGTATTCGTTACAAATGCTGTGTTGTGGTCTATGAACAGACACAGAGTGATTGGGACTATGGCAAAAGGCAGAATAAAGATACTGAACTCTCCATGTTCCATCATTATTCCCACAATGACAGGGAATACTGTTGCTGCAATTATCGTAAAGATGAATTTGTTGGCGTTGTTGAGTATCTCTTTCTTGTATAAGGCAAGATAAGCCAGCAACAGTATAAGGCAAATGACAATGAATACAGACTGTCCAAGCAATATATAGAACCAGTTTTCCTCTGTCTTGACCTTGTCTCGTTTATTCTTTTCGGCAAGGTATGAGTTTATGGCTCTCTCTGTATCTTTGTTGATAATCTCATTCTTGCTGACAATTACCTCTCCTTTCTTGATATGTCCGGCTATGTAGTCAATTTTTTGTTCCTCGGCAAGTTTCTTTTGTGTAGCCTCAATGTTGCATCTGTAGTTCGGTCTTATGCGTTCTGCCACCTCGGGGTCCAAACTTGCCTCACGGATTTTCTGTTTTGCTTCTGTAAGCGTGATGAAGTTTATTGTTTCAGGTTCTCTTGCCTGCTGAGAGCCCTCCTCATATACAATTACGCGCTGCCTCCTTCCATTGGGCAAATGGGTGGTGTCTGCGTCGTCAATAATATGCTCCTCCTTGTAAAGCTTGTTTATCTCGCAGTGGTCGGCCGTGAACAGTGCAAATAAAACCTTCATTTCGCTCTGGGTGGCGACATTGAGCTTTTCGAATATCGGGGTGGAATTCCTGTATATGCTGTCCAGCTCTTCTTCGCACTCGGCATTGCTCTTGCGTATATCAAAGTCAAACTCCGCAACCAATTGCTCATATGTCCAGGGCGCGTTTTCCTTGAAGTCATAATTTATTGTCTTTCCTTTGGGCATAAAACCGATGATGAGCCCGGCACAGATGGCAATCAGGATTACTCGTGATATTTTTTGTCCGTTTTTCTTTATTATCTCTTTTATCTTTTTAATCATAGTTGTATTGCATAATATTCAATTTACAAATGTAGTGAAAATAAACGGAATCTGCGGCTGTTTTTAGATATTTTATGATTTGTTCCCGATTTAACCCAATTGTGGCTCAGTGATATATGCTGTTTGTAGGAACCGCGTAGCAAGGGTTTTTGTTTTTGCCCTGTGCGCGCAGAAAAATATATGATTTTATTTTGTCAACCGCGCAAGTTGTGCTAATTTTGTGCTGTATATCCATTATATTGGGGTAGTTATGGGTGAACTCAACATGTAATACTCTGTAGCCCGTATAATGGTGCCAGTAAATAAACATTTAACACTATGATTGAGAGAAAAGTAAGGGTGCGTTTTGCACCAAGCCCTACAGGGCCATTACATATCGGAGGCGTGAGAACCGCCCTTTATAACTATCTGTTTGCAAAACAGCATGGTGGCGATCTTGTTCTCCGCATCGAGGATACCGATTCAACCCGTTTTGTCCCCGGTGCCGAGGAGTATATCCTTGAATCATTCCGTTGGTTGGGTATCAAGTTCGACGAGGGTGTTTCCTTTGGCGGGAACTATGGTCCTTACCGTCAGTCGGAGCGTCGTGAGATATACAAGCAGTATGTCAAACAGTTGCTCGACAACGGCAAGGCGTACATCGCATTCGATACCCCCGAGGAGCTCGAGGCAAAAAGAAATGAGGTCGAGAACTTCCAGTACGATGCTTCTACACGCCTTTCAATGCGCAACTCGTTGGCAATGGATGCAGCCGAGGTTGCAGCCCTCATTGAGGCCGGACACCAGTATGTGGTGCGTTTCAAGGTCGAGCCGGGAGAAAAGGTTGTTGTCAACGACATCATCCGCGGTGTGGTTACAATCAACTCATCAATCATTGACGACAAGGTGCTCTACAAATCGGCCGACGAATTGCCGACATATCATCTTGCCAATATTGTCGATGACCACTTGATGGAGATTACCCATGTAATCCGTGGTGAGGAGTGGTTGCCATCGGCTCCTCTTCATGTGCTGCTTTACCGCGCATTCGGTTGGGAGGATACAATGCCACAGTTCGCTCACCTCTCTTTGCTTCTCAAGCCCGAGGGCAACGGCAAGCTCAGCAAGCGCGACGGTGACCGTCTTGGCTTTCCGGTCTTCCCTCTTGAGTGGAACGATCCAAAGAGCGGTTCTGTGTCATCGGGCTTCCGCGAGAGCGATTACTTGCCCGAGGCTGTGGTCAACTTCCTTGCATTGCTCGGCTGGAATCCCGGTGATGATGTTGAGATGATGTCATTGGATGAACTCATCCAAAAGTTCGACCTCTCAAAATGCAGCAAAGCCGGTGCGCGCTTTGACTACAAGAAGATGGTTTGGTTCAACCACGAATATATATTGCAGAAATCGGATCGCGAGATTGCGGAAATTTTCATGAATGTTGTCAAGGGACATGGCGTGGAGACAACACTTGACCATCTTGAGACAATAGTATCCCTGATGAAGGGTCGCGTGAACTTTGTTCACGAACTTTGGGATGCAAGCAGTTTCTACTTCGAGGCGCCTCAGACTTATGATGAAAAGACTGCAAAGAAACGCTGGAAAGAGGATTCTGCTCAGAAGATGGCAGAGCTTGCCGACCTTCTTGAAAGTCTCGATGATTTCTCTATTGAGAACCAGGACAAGGTTGTCCACGAGTGGATTGAGGCCAAGGGTTACGGCATGGGTGAGATTATGAATGCCTTCCGTCTTGCTCTTGTAGGTGAGGGTAAAGGTCCACAGATGTTCCATATCTCGGGTTTGATTGGCAAGGAAGAAACTCTTTCTCGTCTGCGCCGTGCAATAACTGTTTTGGGATAATACTATGTACACACTTGGAATATACTTATACATTTTCCTTGCGAAATTGGTTGCGCTCTTCGGCCATAAAAAGGCGAAGAAGATGATTGCCGGTCATAAAGAGACATTCCAAATGCTTAAGGACAAGGTGGTTCCCGGAGCGCAGTATGTTTGGTTTCATGCATCGTCGCTTGGTGAATTTGAACAAGGTCGCCCTATGATTGAAAAGTTGCGTGCCGAACATCCTGAATATCGTGTGGTGTTGACATTCTTCTCTCCTTCGGGCTATACACCGGCGAAAAACTATCAGCAGGCCGATATTGTCTGCTACTTGCCCTTTGATACAAAACGCAATGTACGCCGTTTCCTTGATTTGGTGCAGCCTAAAATGGCGTTTTTTATAAAGTATGAGTTCTGGCTCAACTTCCTGCTTGGATTAAAAGAGCGTAACATTCCGTCATACAGTATCTCTTCAATATTCCGCAAAGAGCAGGCTTTCTTTAAGTCTTGGGGCGGTCGCTATCGCCTGGCTCTGCACTGCTTTACACATCTTTTTGTGCAGAATGTGAAATCCAAGGAATTGTTGAAGTCAGTAGATATTGAGAATGCCACTGTTGTCGGTGACACCCGTTTTGACCGTGTGACAAAGATTCTGGAACTCGCGCGCCAACTTCCGTTGGTAGATGCCTTTGTTGAGGGCGAACGAAAAGTCTTTGTCGTGGGTAGCTCTTGGGGTGACGATGAGGCTGTTTACATGCCATTCTTCAATAAACACCGCGAGTGGAAACTTATTATTGCATCGCACGAGGTGAACGAGGAGCGCGTTGCCCGCATTGTTGAGCAGTACGAGGGTAAATGTGTGCGCTATTCAGTTGCGACAATGGAGGAGGTTGCCAAGGCCGATTGTCTCATTGTCGATTGCTATGGTCTTCTGTCGTCTATATACCGATATGGCGATATGGCTTATGTGGGCGGTGGTTTTGGCGTGGGTATCCACAATGTGCTTGAGGCCGCTGTCTATGGTATCCCAGTGTTCTTTGGTCCGAACAACCGCAAGTTCCAGGAGGCGCAGCTGCTCAAAAAGTGTGGCGGTGGTATTGAGATTATTGCAACCTGTGACCTCGAGGAGAAGATGAATGCCTTTGCGGCCGATGCCTCGCTGCTCAAGGCTGCCGGAAAGGCTGCCGGAGACCTGGTTTCAACCAATGCCGGTGCTACAGCAAGAATATTCAAGCATCTTGGATTATAATTGGAAAAGAAATATTTATTTAATATAAACCTTTAAATTCTAAAGTTATGAAATTTTTGACAGATGAGAAATTGGTAATTGTCGGTGCAGCCGGTATGATCGGTTCAAACATGGCTCAGTCTGCTTTGATGATGGGCTTGACAAGCAACCTCTGCCTTTATGATGTATTCTCTCCCGAGGGCGTTGCAGAGGAGATGCGTCAGAGCGGTTTCGACAATGTGAATATCACAGCAACAACAGATGTTGCCGAGGCATTCAAGGATGCAAAATATATCATCTCTTCAGGTGGTGCTCCTCGTAAGGAGGGTATGACACGCGAGGATTTGCTCGCAGGTAACTGCAAGATTGCCGAGGAACTCGGTAAAAACATCAAGACCTATTGCCCCGATGTTAAGCATGTGGTTATCATCTTCAACCCTGCCGATTTGACAGGTCTTGTAACACTTCTCTACTCTGGTTTGAAGCCTGGCCAGGTTACAACACTTGCAGGTCTCGACTCTACACGCTTGCAGAATGCTCTTGCAAAGAAGTTCGGCGTAATGATGAGCGAGGTAACCGGTTGTGCTACTTATGGTGGTCACGGTGAGCAGATGGCAGTGTTCGGTAGCGCAGTTAAGGTTGCCGGCAAGCCATTGAC
>JAFNWA010000084.1 GCA_017383665.1 Bacteroidaceae bacterium
AAAAGTGTCTCGCCCTCCTTGAGTGAAATGGAGTTTACGACCGCGCGTCCTTGAATACACTTCAAGCCGGCACGGATAACATTCCAATCGGACGAATCCACCATTACCGGCACCCTGGCAATATCGGGTTCACCGGCAAGCATATTAAGGAATGTGGTCATCTCGGACTTTGCATCGAGCAGACCATCGTCCATATTTATATCAATAAGTTGCGCGCCATCCTCGACCTGCTTGCGGGCAATGTCAAGTGCTTCGCCATATTTCTTTTCATTTATCAGGCGCAGAAACTTGCGCGAGCCTGCGACATTACAACGCTCGCCCATATTTATGAAGTTCATGCGGCTATCGACCACCAGAGGTTCAAGCCCCGAGAGCCACAGTTCGCTTGGTTTGGCAACAGGAATGCGTGGCTGCACACCATCGACCAAAGATGGAAACAAAGCAATGAACTCATCGGTTGTGCCGCAGCAGCCGCCAATGATGTTCACCATACTCTCATCAACATATTCGCGCACGATAGCAGCCATCTCCTCCGGTGTCTGGTCATACCCACCAAGTTCATTGGGCAAGCCGGCATTAGGATAAACGCTTACATAGCATGGGGCAATCTCGCTCAGGCGTTTGAGGAAAGGTTTCATTTCCCTTGCTCCAAAAGAGCAGTTCAAACCAACCGACAACAGATTACGGTTGGCCACAGATGCCATGAAAGCCTCAATCGTCTGGCCCGAAAGGATGCGTCCCTGCTTGTCGGCAATGGTAAACGAGAGCATCACCGGGACATCGCGCCCAGTTGCCGCACACGCCTCATCGGCTGCATAAAGTGCGGCTTTGGCATTGAGAGTATCAAATATTGTTTCGCACAACAGGACATCCACACCACCTTCAATGAGCGCAATCATCTGCTCGCGATAGGCATCGGCAAGCATATCGAATGTAACATTTCTCTGTGCTGCATCCTCAACATCGGGGCTGATAGAGCATGTGCGGCTCGTAGGCCCCACTGAACCCGCAACGAAACGGGGTTTATCGGGGGTGGAAAAACTGTCGGCAAGTTCGCGCGCCATTGCTGCCGCCTTGCGGTTAATCTCGCCACAGAGGTGTTCGCAACCATACTCGGCCTGCGATATACGGTTGGCATTGAATGTTGATGTCTCTATGATGTCGGCACCGGCAGCAAGATAACGGGTATGGATTTCGCGTATGACATCGGGGCATGTCAGCACCAGGATGTCATTATTCCCTTTTAACAGCTTTGTGTGCCCTGCAAGCAGCGTACCGCGAAAGTCACTCTCGCCAAGCCCGTAGCGCTGCACCATTGTGCCCATAGCACCATCGAGCACCAAAATTCTATCTTTCAGTATATTCTTGATTGTCATCTCAACACTCATTCAAAAAAAGATTGTAGTATCTTTAATAAAAAACATTTTACTCTACCCTTAAAGGATAGAGCAAAAAAATCACCGTTTAGAAGCTTCGTCTGATGCGGTCCATCTCGCGCTTGTCATCGCGTTCCTTAATGGACTCGCGCTTGTCATACTCGTGTTTACCCCGGGCAAGCGCTATGGCCAATTTGGCCAGTCCCTTCTCGTTTATGAACAGACGCGTGGGGACAATTGTGAAACCGGGGTTCTTCACAGCCTGCCGCAGTTTACGCAACTCCTTGCGGTCGAGCAGCAGTTTGCGGTCACGCCGTGCCGAGTGGTTATTGTATGAGCCATAGAAATACTCGGCAACATGCATATTCTTAACCCACAATTCATTGTTTATGAATGTGCAGTAGGTATCGACAAGGCTAGCCTTGGACTGTCTTATCGATTTTATTTCCGTACCCGTCAACACCAAACCAGCCGTGAAGGTCTCGGTAAATATGTAGTCGAACGCAGCACGACGGTTCTTTATATTTATATTTTGAACTCTTTTATCCATACTTTTCATCACAACTCTCAAACATCATCTTCTTATCTCATTGCCCGGAATTGCCAAATCTCTAAGAACACCGTTGTTCATACACTTGACATAGATTTTTGTTTTGATGCTATCAGTCAACAACGGTTTCTGTTCATCGCTCAGGAAATCGGCAACATTCCCTGTGTCAAAAGTCAACAATGTCGAACTTTCCGTATCGCTTTCATCGGCTTTCACATACAGATTATACTCAAGATAGCCATCCTTTATACCACGGACAGTCATCGCAAACAGAGCACCCTCCTCTTTTCCTTTATACTTGAGATAAATATTCTGTTTGCCTTTCCACGCCCAAGATGCAGCCTCGAATTGGTTCAAGAAATTGAGATACTCCAGGCCTGTATAGGGAGTAGTATATGTGGTAAAGTCAGTATCATCGGGCGATGAGAGTGAATACACAGGCACTCTCTTCCCAACCTCCTTTATACTCCAATAAGAGGCCTTGCTGTTATACACATCATATTTGCAATACAGTGTCATGAACGCACGGTCGCCGGTCTCAAGCTCATGGCTGCTCATATTGTTGACATGCAGGAAGGTGTCTTCGAACTCAGGTTGCACCGCCGACTTATTCACCGTATAAAGCCCGACAAACTCATACTCACGGGTATATTCCATTTTGGCAGGACTGCATGACCACGAAACTATACCTGCAAGCAAAACAGCGACAACATTACAAAGTATTCTCATAGATTTCATAAAATTCAAAAAAAACGAAACTATTTGCGAAGATACAAACAAAACAGCAAACAGCACCCCTATTTATGTTAATAATTATTTATATAGAATGTATTTCGGGTATATACACACGACACACATAAAAAAAACGCCACAACCTTTGCTAAAGATATTATTTTAGTTATCTTCGCAGACTGAAAGAGACTATGTTTCACATTTTAAACATATAAAAATTATGGTTTATTCACACGAAGTAGAAAACATGTGTGTTGTAAAGAAAGGTCCTAACCACGGTCCTGCTCCAATCCCCGAAGAGGGCAAGTGGATCAAGGCTAAGGAGGTTGCCGACATTTCAGGTTTCACACACGGTATTGGTTGGTGCGCTCCACAGCAGGGTGCTTGTAAGCTTTCATTGAACATCAAGAACGGTATCATCCAGGAGGCTCTTGTTGAGACAATCGGTTGTTCAGGTATGACACACTCTGCAGCTATGGCATCAGAGATTCTCCCTGGCAAGACTATTCTTGAGGCATTGAATACCGACCTTGTTTGCGACGCTATCAAC
>JAFNWA010000085.1 GCA_017383665.1 Bacteroidaceae bacterium
AAACAAACCGTCGGCGAGGTAACCCCCGCCGACGGTGTAAGTATATACAAAGCTAATTATTCAGCCTTTGGCTTTCTAACGCACTTTCTCTTTGGTTTCTCCTCTGCTACAGGCTCTTCAGCAGGCGCAGCCTTCTTGGCAGCCTTCTTCTCCTTTGTAGCAAGTTTTGCCTTGAGCTGCTCAACCTCGGCCTCGAGCTGGATAATCTCAACCTCCTGGTTGTCAATCATCTGCTGCAATGAACCAAGTTCCTCATTATCCATATCAGGGTACTGAGCGCGTACGCGAGCAAGGAAGTCGCCCAAGATGTTCATATAGTTTGTAAACGCATCGTATGGTGACTCGTAGATGCAACGCTCTGTGATGATACCATTCTGCTTTGTAGTCATGAAACGGAGATTCTCGGCAGCCTGCAAGTAGTCGAAATCCTGCTTAAGTTTCTTGTCATCGGTAAGCATTATACGCTCAGCCACGCTGTATAGCTTGTTGAAAGCCTCACGCTGCAAAGTGTTACCCAACCAAGAACTTGCGTCACGCTCCTCGTCCATCCAAGAGAGCGGATAAGGAACTTCAAGTGAACCTACAGACTTGTGGTTGTCAATAACCTCCGATGGTGTAGAGAATGTGATACCCTTGGCAGCTGCGCAAGCCGGCAATGCCTTGAGGAAATCAAGGATATGTGACTCCAACGGCTGAGCCATACCAATTGCAGAGAGGTTCATGAACACATTGAAAACCTGCTCTTCCTCGGGGAACTGTGCAATCCAGTCAACATAAGTCTCAGCAAACAAAGGATATTCGCTCCACTCAGGATTAGAGAAACGGAGTGAAATATCATCCGAGAGTTTATAGTCACGGAGCAACAGCTTCAGGTTAGAAGCCAATGCGCAGTTATATACGAAGTGTGGGCTCTTCCATGCGAGGATGTGCTTTGCACCCTCTGAAAGCATACCCTTGAAACCCATCTGTGACGCCATCTCACCAATCTCGTCAGAGTAGATGAGACCTGAGTTACGCAACACCTTTGGTTTCTTGCCAAAGAGTTCCTTGATCTTGCGGTTCTGACGCATAACCTCCTCCATGAACACCTCTTTCGAAGCCAATGAAGAGAGACCGTGTGAATAAGGCTCGCAAAGGAACTCGCAGCAACCGGTCTTGTTGATTTCATGGAGCAACTCAATTACCTGTGGAGCATACAACTCGAGCATCTCAAGACCAACACCCGATACAGAGAATGCGACCTTGAAGGCGCCGTTGCTCTCGCGAATCATCTCAAGCATTGTCTGCAATGCAGGAACATACGATTTCTCGGCAAGTTCCATTGTCATACTCTCGTTAGCATAATCATCATAGTAGTAGTGATCACTGCCTATGTCGAAGAAACGGTAGCGTTTCAACTGTCTGATTTGATGGAGCTCGAAATAGAAACAAATTGTTTTCATATCTTATATTCTTTTATTATTACCAACCCAAAACTTTTTCATACATTTTTCTCAGTCTCAATGCAACATCCTCCCAAGTGATGCTGTCAACCTCCTTGCGTCCCTCAACCTTTAGGTATTCATAGAGTGACTCATTGTTACAGATTGAATAGATAGCATCCGCCATTGCGTTAATATCCCAATAGTCGGTCTTGATACACTTGTCAAGAATCTCGGCACAACCCGACTGTTTAGAAATAATTGTGGGGACATCGCACTGCATAGCCTCAAGC
>JAFNWA010000086.1 GCA_017383665.1 Bacteroidaceae bacterium
AGCATATATGGCATGGTAATACTGTTCACAGCTTTGTGCACCGGTGCAATAAAGTTGCCGGCAGTCAAGGAGACAGCTCACTTCCTTGTACAGATGTTGCCAATGATGTTCATCCCGGCTACCGTTGGATTACTTGAGAAATGGAACGAGATGCAGAGTTTCCTCACAGCCATAATAGTAATCTCGCTTGTCTCAACTATCGTTGTCATCTTTGTATCAGGGCGCACAACACAATATATAATAAACCGCAGACAGAGGAGAAAAAAGCAATGAGAGATATACTTGCGACATCACTGTTCTTTGGCATGGGTATCAGTGTGGGAACATACCTGCTTGGCGTTGCCCTAAAGAAAAGGGTAAACTTTTTCCTTTTCAACCCATTGCTGCTGGCAATCATACTCACCATTGCCACCCTACTTGTAACAGGCATTGAATACCAGGAGTATTACAGCGGTGCCAAATATCTGAGCTACCTGCTCACCCCGGCAACAGTGGCACTTGCCGTCCCGCTTTACGAGCAGGTTACAATTCTTAAAAAGAACCCCACTGCTATACTTGTCGGCATAGCATCGGGAGTGCTCACAAGCGGAATAACCATCTTCGCCATGGCATTGATGTTCAAGCTTGGACACATAGAGTATGTAACCCTGCTGCCAAAATCAATCACCACAGCAATTGGCATGGACCTGTCGGCCGAGCTCGACGGTATCGTACCCATAACAGTATCGGCAATCATGATTACAGGCCTGTTCGGTAACATCGCCGGAGCACAACTTTGCCGACTTCTGGGAATAAAAAACCCTATTGCCAAGGGCATTGCCATTGGCACTGCATCGCATGTAATGGGAACATCAAAGGCTATGGAGATTGGAAAGGTTGAGGGTGCGATGGCAAGTCTTTCGGTTGCCGTTGCCGGCTGCATGACTGTTGCAGCGGCGATACTGTTCAAAGAATTCATCTAAAACGACAATCTTTTTCATACAAGGAAGCGTTATAAGTTCCTTGACTTCAATCTTAAATTATGGAAAAGTTAGTACCACATAGAATAGATAATGAAGCAACATACGAGAGCAGCCTCATGGGTGATGTCAAGGCTGGTTTCCCCTCGCCGGCCGAGGACCTGCGCGAGAAGCTCGACCTTGTAAAGTTGCTTGTAAGGCACAAGGCATCGACATTCTTCTTCCGCGTCAGCGGTGTTTCCATGGTCGATGCAGCAATGGACGAGGGCGACATCATCATTGTTGACCGCGCCATTGACCCATACAATAACTGCAAGGCCGTGTGCTACATCGACGGTGAATATACAGTAAAGCGTGTGGAGATGAGCGGCGGCAAAGTGCACCTTATGCCGGCCAATGAACAGAACACAGCCTACAAGCCAATAGAGGTTACAGCCGAGAATAACTTCATGATTTGGGGAGTGGTTACTTATGTAATCAAGAAGATGTAAGCCCCATGTTTGCCCTTGCCGACTGCAACAACTTCTTTGCCTCGTGCGAACGGGTATTCCGCCCCGACCTTCAAGGCAAGCCTGTCATTGTACTCTCGAGCAATGACGGATGTGCCGTTGCGCGCAGCAACGAGGCAAAGGCACTGGGCATAAAAATGGGCGACCCATTCTTCAAGATACGCCACATAGTGGCAAAGCACAATGTGGCAGTCTTCTCGGGGAACATGGCACTCTATGGCGACATGTCACAACGCGTGCGCTGGGTGCTCGAGGAGTTCGCTCCATCAATTGAGGTATATTCCATTGACGAAGCATTCCTGGACTTGCGAGGGGTGCAGAATATTGACTTTGACCAATATGCAAAGAAAATTTCGCAACGCTGCTGGAAGATGACCTCCATTCCCGTGTCGGTTGGCATCGCACCCACAAAGACACTTGCAAAGATAGCATCGAAACTATGCAAGCAGTATCCCAAACTACGGGGTGGTTGCTACATGC
>JAFNWA010000007.1 GCA_017383665.1 Bacteroidaceae bacterium
AATGAGGCAAATGACGAAGGAAAGCACAGGACACAGCAGTTTGAAACAGACCGTCGCAAAGGGAATGCTTTGGGGTGGCCTCAGCAACTCTGTGTGTCAGTTGCTGAGCCTTATCTTCGGCGTATATCTTGCACGAGTCCTTGGCCCCGATGATTATGGTCCGATAGGGATGCTTGCCATCTTCACAGCCATTGCAGGGTCATTGCAGGACAGCGGCTTCGTTGCAGCCATAGCAAACCGCAAGACGGTGGGGCACGATGACTACAACGCTGTTTTCTGGTTCAACATACTGATTTCACTGTTTATGTATGCGGTGCTTTACATATGCGCACCATTTATTGCCGACTTCTTCAAACAGCCCGTTCTCGTTGACCTCTCGAGGTACAATTTTCTGGGCTTTGTAATTGCAGGATTCGGTATCGCACCATCGGCTTATCTGTTCCGTGAGCTCAAGGTGAAGCAGAAATCCATTGCGCTTGTGCTAGCCATAAGCATTTCGGGATTGACAGGCATAGCAATGGCACTCAACGGTTACTCCTATTGGGGTATAGCCACCCAGGGAATAGTGTATGTTCTTGTACGAACACTTGTATGTTGGTTCTTTACCCCTTGGCGACCAAGTTTCAAGGTTAATTTTACACCATTACGCTACCTGTTCGCATTCAGTTACCGTCTGCTTATCACCAACCTTTTCCAACGTTTCAACTGGAATATTTTCTCTTTCATATTGGGAAAATTCTATACCCGCTCCGATGTGGGTAATTACACAAAATCGGCCGAATGGTTCAATATGGGCGGTGAAGTGGTAAACGGAATGGTAAACGCAGTTGCACAACCGGTACTGGCAAAAGTGGTCGATGACAACGAACGCCAACTACGCGTATTCCGCAAGATGTTGCGTTTTACAGCATTCGTAGCATTTCCACTTATGCTCGGACTCTCATTGGTATCAAAGGAACTCATTGTCGTGGTCCTTACCGATAAATGGATTGAGAGTGCACACATGTTACAGTTGCTTGCCATCTGGGGAGCCTTCATGCCACTACAGTCAATGTTCACCAACCTGCTTGTAAGCCGTTGCAAAGCTGCTGTTTTCATGTGGTGCACCATCATACAAGGGGTTCTGACACTTACCCTGCTACTTATTCTTCATCCTTATGGCATCAGGAACATGATTATAGCATACTGCATATTCAATGCCCTTTGGTTGCTCGTATGGCACCATTTTACACAGAAGGAGATAAAGTTAAACTTCAGCATGTTCCTGCAAGACACCCTCCCCTACCTCTTCCTGGCAACAGCCGTGATGGTGGCAACCCACTACCTCACACTCTTCATCGACAATCAGTGCATATTGCTCGTTTCAAGAATTGCGGTTGCCGCATTGTTATATATTGCTTTTGCTTGGGTTGCACACAGCAAAGAACTTGCCGAAATAAATAATTTTCTTTTCAAACGAAAAGCGAGCTTGTGATATGAAAAAGATATTATATGACAACCAGATGTTTACCTTCCAACGCTTTGGAGGTGTAACAAGATATTTTGCAGACCTCATGTACAACCTGCCGACCGGTGAGTTCGTAGCCGAGATACCAATGAAGTATTGCGAGAACCACTATGTCACAGAAACATACGGTCACAAATACAAAACCATAGGCTTTCCGAAGAACTATCGTATCAAGCGCCGTATATATGCCCTGACCAACAACTACATATCCAAGCAGGCTGTCAAACAGAACGATTACGATATTTTTCACCCCACATACTTCAATCCATATTTTCTGGAAACGGTTAAAGAGCGTCAGAAACCATTTGTGCTGACAATACATGACATGACATTCGAGCGCTATCCGCAGGATGTGCTCATATATGACCGCACCATACCGCACAAGAAGCTTCTCATATCAGAAGCCGACCACATCATCGCTGTAAGCGAAAATACCAAACGCGACATTGTGGAATTGTTGGGCACAGACCCTTCTAAAATAAGCGTCGTTCATCATGGTTACCGGCCGGTAACTGAGGCCGCCGACCGCCTTTTTGACCGCTATGTCCTTTATGTGGGAGAGCGCAAGGATACAAGAACTTCTTGCCTTGGCTATCGGCTATACGCCCCATATTCAATCTCGACCCGGGGTTAAAGATTGTTTGTACAGGCACCCCCTTCACACATGCCGAGCAGAAACTGTTTGCACGATGGAACATCGCAGACCGTCTGATACACATTTCGGCAAACGACGCCCAGATGGCATCACTCTATCGCCATGCACTCTGTTTTGTATTCCCATCGCACTACGAAGGTTTCGGGATTCCCATTCTCGAGGCATTCCATAACGGTTGCCCGGTATGTCTTAGCAATGCCAGTTGCTTCCCTGAGGTTGCCGGCGACGCAGCCATATTCTTCAATCCGGGTGATGCACAGTCAATGCATGACACGCTGAAAGAGATTATTACAAGTTCAACCCTGCGCGAAGAGTTACGCAGGAAAGGCGCTTTGCGTAGCAAAGATTTCTCGCTCGAACATATGGTCGAGCAAACCTGTAATGTTTACCGCCAACTGTAACAAGGCCTATGAAACTGTCAATATTCGAAATATCACGCCTGCTGCCTATTGCCAGACGCCGTATCGGCGACAAACTGACTCGATTGGTACAGAAGATGTTCAGCAAAGAGAAACTCAAGAAAGACATCTTCAAGACAGGCCGCCAGAGCAAGGCCCTGCTATGCTATCTTCCCGAGGCGTTCAACGGCAAAGCCCTGCCCAAATACCACTCGAACTTCACCGAGTGCCACACTGCGGCCGAGGCATTGCATCGCCTTGGATACAGCGTTGACTGCGCATCGCGAGGCAAGACCGGTATTGACTACAGCCGTTACGATGTCGTTTTCGGCATCAACTGCCCGTCATACGCAGCCTCTTTCACTGCCGACTGCAAGGTACAGCCACTAAGGATATTTTACTCGGTAGGCGCGCACACATTCTACAACCTCCGCAAAACAGCAGCACGCAACAAGGAGTTTTTCGCGAGACACAACAGCTGGCTCATGACATCATGCCACTATGTGCCAGGCAACGGAATGAACTATTACATGTCACAACTCAGCGATGCAGTAATCTCTTTGGGCGACAGTTTCCTTATACAGCAGATGAAAATCGAGGGCGATGATACCACAAAAGTAAAGGCACTACCGGCATTCTGTTTCAATGTCTGCACCCCCGATGAAAAGAAGAATTTCTCACATTGTCGCAACAATATCCTATGGTTCGGCAGTTCGGGAATGTTGCACAAAGGGCTTGACATTGCCATAGACTTTGCGCTTGAGCACCCACAGTTCACCCTGCATATATGTGGCGGCAGCAGACAGGAGAAAGAATTCTGGAAACTTTACATGCCAAAGATAAAGAACGCCGACAACATTGTGATGCATGGTTTTGTAAATATTGAATCAAAGGAGTTCGCGTATGTGCTTGAACAATGCGGCATACTTCTCAACCCATCACTCAGCGAGAGTGGAGCTGTTGCTGTACTCAATGTATTGGGCAATGGAGCATTACTGCCCGTCTATAGTAAAGGGACAGGACTTGACCTTGCAGACACCGGCATTGAGGTGAGCGAGGTTACATATGAAAGTTTCAGGGAAGCCCTGCTTGCCGTGGCAGAACTGCCGACCGAGACCATCGAGAAAAAGGCTTGGAGTGTGCACCGCCTGGTAAAGGAGAAGTACACTCTTTACAACTACCGCGAAGCGATGTATAACCACTTGAAGGAAATAATAAAGAAATGATATGATGAACAAAATGACTTTTTACAAGAATTTCAATTGGAAAAGCGCAGTACCGCATGTGATTGCCGTACTTATTTTCCTTGTACTGACACTAGTCTATTTTAGCCCGGTGCTCGAAGGCAAGGACA
Source organism: Bacteroidaceae bacterium (assembly GCA_017383665.1). Lineage (GTDB taxonomy): Bacteria > Bacteroidota > Bacteroidia > Bacteroidales > Bacteroidaceae > HGM04593. The sequence goes on from JAFNWA010000007.1 coordinate 3,915, forward strand.
TCAAACAGGACGATGCCATCGGTTCTATGGGCTGGGGAAAAGATGCACGCGACTATCACGAGGAGAGCGGCGAATATAGCTACTGGTCAAATGCCATGTTCTCGGGCATGCCCTGCAACTACACCTACTCACCACAGCCCGAGAATGCATTCAAGCCTATTGGCGAGGTTTTGACGCTCAATGTATTCGGAGCATCATACAGACACATCGGCTGCATCTTCCTCACTTTTATAGGCGGTTATATACTGTTGCTCGCATTGGGGTGCAAATCGTGGCTCAGTATTGCCGGTTCAATAGTCTATACACTCGGTTCATACAACTTTATCATCATCGATGCCGGACACATGAACAAGAGCCTTGTAATTGCAACTATGGCGCCGGTAATTGGCGGTATCATACTCTGCTATAAGCGTAAACTACTGATTGGTAGTCTTGTTACACTGATTTTTGCAGGTTTGAATGTCTATTGGAGCCACCAGCAAGTCAGCTACTACCTGCTCATTACAGCATTCATAATGGCCGTCGTATATTTTATATACGCCTACCGCGAGAAGTGGCTCAAATATTACTGGAAAGCAACCGGAGTCCTTGCCATAGTTGCGGTTCTGGCAATAGCACCGGCTGTCGGCATTCTGTTGCCCACAAGCGACTACGCCAAATCGTCAATGCGTGGTGGTTCGGAACTTAACACCGGGGAAGGAGAGAAAGCATCGGGACTTGATGTCAATTACGCTTTCAGATGGAGCTACGGTAAAGCCGAGAGTTTTACACTGCTTGTTCCCAACCTCTATGGCTCGGCTTCGGCAACAAATGTTGGTTCAGATAGTGAATTACACGATGTATATCGCAATGTCATGATCGAGAGCTATGTCAACGCAGTTCTTGAGCAGAATCCAGGTGCAAGCAAAAGGGATGCAGAACAGTATGTAAAGAACAACCGAGAAATAATTAAGGCCATAGATAACGATGCTACAGTTTTTACCAAACACGCACCTACATATTGGGGGCCACAAGCCGAAGATGGAACATCGGGACCAGTGTATGCAGGAGCCATAGTTTGCTTCCTTTTCGTGCTTGGTCTCATCATTGTTCGTGGACCCGAAAGGTGGTGGTTACTTGGTGCTACAATTTTCTCGCTGATACTTGCGTGGGGCAGCAACCTTTCAGGAATCAACAACTTTCTGTTCGAGTATATGCCGCTTTACAACAAGTTCCGTGCACCATCAATGGCACTGGTAATTACAACACTCACAATGTCAACACTTGCAATACTTGCAGTAAAACGCTTTGTGCAAACAGCAAAGGAAAAGAGTCATCTGGCAAAGGATACAATAAATGCGCTTTACATTGCTCTAGGCATTACCGGTGGTATAACCCTGTTATTTGCAGTAATACCTGATGTATTTTTTGATTTTACATCGAAAACCGATGCACGCTATGCACAAATCCCCGAGCTGCTGGATGCACTCATTGTAGAACGCAGAAGCATGCTCGTCAGCGATGCTTGGCGTTCTTTTGGATTTATTGTAGCTACAGCAGCCTTGATGTGGGCATACACAAGATACAAATTCAAGCAGGCATTTTTCATTGGAGCACTCGGTTTGCTGTTCCTTGTCGATATGTGGCCGGTGTGCAAACGCTTTGTGAACGATGATAAGTTTATGCCCAAAAAGGAGACAACAGCAATACGCGAAACTGCAGCCGACCGCGAAATCAAAAGACTTGCCGGCAACGACCCACACTACCGCGTGTTCAACCTCACCGACCACAACGGCCCGTTCAATGAGGCTTTCACATCATACAAGCACAAGTCCATTGGCGGTTACAGCCCTGCCAAGTTGGCCCGTTATCAGGACATCATACACAATCATCTATCGAGGATGAACTGGAATGTCATATCAATGCTCAACACCCGTTTCATCATAACAGAGGATGGCGTTGCTGAGAACAATGCTCTCTATGGCCTACCCGGTGCCTTTGGAAATTGTTGGTTTGTTGACAACATCGTTTGGGTAAACAATGCCAACGAGGAGATTGAAGCCATTGGAAATGTTGACAAGCAGACTGCATATATTGACAAGATGTGGCTGAAGGATATCCCTAACCACGAGCAATATACAAACAACACACAGGGCAACATTGAACTTGCCGAATACCGCAACCCGGGAAACATTATCTACAAGAGCAACAGCGAGGCTCCAAAGTTGGCTGTCTTCTCCGAGGTCTATTACAAGACCTGGAAGGCATACATTGACGGCAAGGAGGTCAAACCAATTCGCGCGAACTACATCCTGCGCGCATTGCCAATCCCTGCCGGGGAGCACACTATCGAATTCAAGTGTGTCGATGAACTTATGATAAAGAGCCACAAGTGGTCACACTACATGTCAATCCTTGTATGGCTTGCAATTATAGGTGCCGTTGGCTTTGGAATTTACCGCAAAGTAAAGAAGTAAAAAGATGAGCAAGCAACCCAAGTTCTCCATAATAACAATAACCTACAATGCGGCACAGGTCATTGAACCCACATTGCAGAGCGTGCTGTCGCAGACATACACCAACTACGAGTACCTGCTCATTGACGGCGGTTCAAAGGACGACACGGTTGCCAAGGCAAAGGCAAGCGGTATTAAATTCGCGCACATAGTGAGTGAGCCCGACAACGGACTATATGACGCCATGAACAAGGGTATCGCACTTGCCACAGGAGATTACCTCTGCTTCCTCAATGCCGGCGATGCTTTCTATGCCCCCGACACTCTGCAGACCATTGCTAATGTAGCCATGGCCGAGGAGGAATTGCCTGATGTACTCTATGGCGAAACAGCCGAGGTTGACGATGCTCGCAAGTTTGTGAGGATGCGTCGCTTGCAGGCACCAAAACAGCTAACATGGCGCAGCTTCAAAAGCGGAATGATGGTGTGCCACCAGGCATTCTACGCAAAACGCGAGATTGCACCGATGTACGACCTGAAGTACCGTCTATCCGGCGATGTTGACTGGTGTATAAAAGTTATGAAAAAGGCAAAAAAACTCGTTAATGTAAATGCCACGGTAGTGAATTATTTGCAGAATGGGTTATCTTTGCAAAACCACCGTGCCTCGTTGATGGAACGGTTCTGGATAATGAGCAAGCACTATGGACTGTTGCCGACTATTGGACGCCATTTGTGGTTCGTTATCCGCGCAGTGATAAAGAGATGAAACAAACTAAAAACTTATAACCATGTTTTCTAAAGAGACTTACATTGCACGCCGCCAGGCGTTGAAAGAGAAAGTTGGAAGCGGCCTATTGCTGTTCCTTGGTAACAACTTCACCGGAATGAACTATGCCGACAACGCATACCATTTCCGTCAGGACTCGTCCTTTTTATATTACTTTGCATCGGACTACGAAGGCCTTGCAGCAATCATTGACATTGACAACGACAAGGAGATAATCTTTGGCGACGAACTCACAATCGATGCCATTGTGTGGACAGGCGTACAGCCAACCATCAAAGAGAAGTGCGAGCGCGTTGGTATTACACTCACACGCCCCATGGCCGACCTTGCTACATACCTCAAGGATGCACAGGCAAAGGGACAGGATATCCATTTCTTGCCCCCATACCGTGGCGAACACCAGGTGTGGTTGCAGGAGTTGCTTGGCATAAACCCGGCCGAGCAGGCTGCCAAGGCATCAATGAAATTCGTGAAGGCTATCATTTCGCAGCGTAACTACAAGAGCGAAGAGGAGATTGCACAGATTGAGGAGGCCGTCAATGTATCGGTTGACATGCACTGCGCTGCAATGCGTGCCGTACGCCCCGGAACAACCGAGGCCGAGATTGTCGCTGTTGTACAGGCCGAGGCACAGAAGCACAACTTCGGGCTCTCATTCCCAATCATCGCAACCATCAACGGCCAGACACTACACAACCACGCATACGGCACTGCACCATTGAAGGATGGCCAGATGCTGTTGCTCGACAGCGGTTGCGAGAACGCGATGCACTATGCCGGTGACCTCACCACCACCATGCCGGTAGGCACACACTTTACCGAGCAACAGCGCACCGTGTGCAACATCCTGCGCCGTGCCCACCTCACAGCAACGGAGAACCTGCGCCCCGGCATTGAATATCGCGAGGTGCACAAGTTGGTGCTCACTGAGATTGCAAAGGGCATGATTGACCTGGGACTTATGAAAGGCGACCCTGTTGAGGCATCAGTTGCCGGCGCAACCTGTATGTTCTTGCCTCATGGCCTTGGTCACATGATGGGTCTCGATGTACACGACATGGAGAACCTGGGCGAGGTGAATGTAGGTTACGAGGAAGGCCGCACCAAGAGCACACTCTTTGGTTGGAAGTCATTGCGCCTCGCAAAGGCTCTGGAGCCTGGTTTTGTATTCACCGTTGAGCCGGGTATCTATTTTATCCCCGACCTTATTGATAAATGGCGCGCCGAGAAGCAGTTCACCGATTTCATCTGCTATGACAAGCTTGAGAGCTGGAAGACATTCGGTGGTATGCGTGGCGAGGAGGATTGGCTCATACTTAATGACGGCGCACGCCGCCTGGGTAAATACAAACCGATGTCACCCGAGGAGATTGA
>JAFNWA010000087.1 GCA_017383665.1 Bacteroidaceae bacterium
AATGCTCATTTACGCTTAGTAAACTGCGCTTTTTCAGGCTTCGCAAGCCTTAAAATAGCTCTTTTTATACAACCTCTCAGCAAAGAGGATGACCCTTTTTACTTTTGGGTCATCCTCTTATTTTTTGTGGGGTATTTGGACCTTTTCTTGAAAATAATATGTAAATTTGCACTATAGATTAAAAAGCAGATATTGCTGTTCGGCTCAACCTGGCCGTGTTGTTAAACTTACATGTGTGACAATATGAAAAAGATACTTTATTATCTTGCGGTTTCGGTGTTGTTCGTATTGAACAAACTACCGTTCTGTATCCTTTACATAATATCGGATATTTTCTATTTTTTCGTCTATTATGTGGCACGGTATCGTCGCAGGATAGTCAGGGAGAATCTTGTCAAATCATTCCCCGAAAAGAGTCTCAAGGAGATTGTGAAGATTGAGAAGAAATTCTATTCTTCGCTGTGTGATTGGTTTGTGGAGATGGTGAAGTATTACGGAATGAGCGAAAAGAAGATTCGGAAGCGAATGAAGTTCACCGGGCTTGAAGATGCTTATCGTGTGCTCGCAGAAGGACGCTCATGTGTTTGTTACATGGGACATTTTTTCAATTGGGAGTATGTAACCTCTCTCTCTCTTTATTTTGACGACAAGGATTTGGTTGTTGGAGATATCTATCATCCACTTGAAAACAGTAGATTTGACCGGTTGATGAAGAGAATGCGTGACCAGTATGGCGCAGAATCGATAACAATGGCCAATACTCTGCGCCGAATTGTGCAGATTGCAAAGGAAAACAAGAAGTTCCTGATAGGTTTCATTGCCGACCAGGTTCCAACATGGGAATCTATCAACCATTGGGTTGATTTCCTGCATCGTGATACTCCGGTTTTTACAGGAACTGAGAAAATAGCTCAGCGCACAAAGGCTGCACTTTTCTTTATCAAGATGAAGCGAGTGAAGCGTGGCTATTATACAGCTCATATCGAACTCTTTGCAGAGGACGCTTCAAAGATGGCGGAATATGAACCGACGAACCGCTATTACGAGATTCTTGAAGCTGAGATAAAGGAGAATCCTGAACTGTGGTTGTGGACTCATAACCGTTGGAAGCGTACCCGTGCAGGTTACGAGGAGCGCGAGAGAAGGCGCATTGAGGACCGCCGTCGTTTGGCAATGAATAATCAATAGTCTATGTCCTGTATTGACGACTAGTTCAGTTCTTTAGAAGCATGGTCTGAAGACTCTTATGCCTGTATGACGCTTGTTCTTTGCAAGATATTCACGCAAGGGAGTGGTATCCTTTATTACATTACCTTTTCCGTTTGAGGCATGTATAAGGCATAGTTTGCCATTCTCGTAATAGGCAAAGCCCAAGTGGGTAACATCGAGTCCGGGGATAGATGTCGTTATTGCGATAATGTCCCCGGGCTTTATATTATCATGCCCGGTGTGCTCAACTTCTTCTTTTGGAATGTAGTTTACATCAATGCCGCGGTATGGAATTTCCAACTTCTCAATCTCTGTTACAAGTTCAGGATTGTCGGCAAGCTGTGGGTAGTTGCCGGGATGCGTACTCATGAAATTTATGTTGAGCGGTTGCTTTTTGTTGCTGATTTGTGGTGTGATGTCTTCTATTATGCCAGTTTTTGCTTTGTCTGCAATCCACCAGCTGATGTAGTGCAGGCGGCTTGTATATCCCTTGTTCTTGCCATTGCGGTAGCGTATTGTCTCCAGGTTGTGGCACACATCGATGAATTTGCAACTGTTGTCACTCGCTGTCTTTGCAATGGCGAGTACAAGTTCTACGAATGTTGTGCAATCGAGTTTCGTGCAGCTTATGAACAGCGGTTCGTCTGCGCCCTGTTCCAAGGTCCCGCCTATATATTTCTCGCCAATAAATTCGTTGGCAATAGCAATTATGCGTTCACCGGTGACAGTTCTTTCCTCGCCTGTTGAATGTTGCAGTATGTTCTCAATCATTATGCTGTCGGTTGCTGTATATATTACATTTTGTGGCAATGCAGCAATGGGTGATAGTGCCAGAATTATAGTCGCTAATATATTTTTCATGTTGCAATACAGTCATAAATTGTGTGAATATACGAAAATATTCTTTTTAATTGATTATCTTCGCCAGGTAAAATAGCAATAGATGTTCAAACATATAATCTCCATACTTTCATTGCTTATGACGATTGCTGCCAATGCGCAGTTCTCGCGCTCATTGTTGCCGACAGTGCGCACTACGCAGATGGTTCTCAATGGTGAGTGGGGAGTTCCGCCTGTCATGCAGTTGGGTAGTGAGGATGTTTTGCGCTTTTCTTTTGATGAAATGTCGCATGTATATCATCGTTATACCTATCGTGTCCAACATTGTAATGCAGACTGGCAAGAGTCTGAACTTTTGGAATTGGACTATCTTGAAGGTTTCAACGATCTTGTGATTGAGGATTGGGAAAACTCAAAAAATACAACTCAACTTTACACCCACTATCAATTTACAATACCGAATGATGAGATTTCATTAAAAGTCTCGGGCAATTATCGTGTACAGGTATTTGATGATGAACTTGATGATGAGAATCCTGTTGCCGTTTTTGAGTTTTCTGTGGTTGAACCATTACTCTCCTTCAATGTCAATATTAGCGGAGATACGGATGTTTCGTTCAACGAGGGGCATCAGCAGCTCACGATTGCTGTCGATTATCCTTCTTTCGTGGCATCTCCGGCGAGTGAACTAAAACCGGTTGTTTATCAGAACCGTCGTCGTGACAATTGTGTGAGCGGAATTGTGCCAACATATATTACTGGTAATAGAGTTGAATATGTGCATAATCAGCGTCTTATATTTGATGCAGGCAACGAGTATCGTCGTTTTGAAATTACCGATCCTACATCTCCCGGTGAAGGTGTGGAAGAGGTTGTCTATCTTGAGCCATACTACAATGCTGTGCTATATATGGACAAACCTCGTACTTCACATTCTAATTATCGTGATGAGAACGGTTTGTATTATGTTAATACATTCGAGGGTTATGGAACAGAGATTGAGGCTGATTATATTGATGTCCATTTTGCACTTGAGCTCCCAAAACGCGCCGGTGGCGATTACTATTTGCTTGGCGATTTCTGCTCAAATAGTTTTAATGAACTTAACAGACTGTTTTATGATGATGAGGAGGGGTATTATTTCACCTCGTTCCCGTTAAAGTTGG
>JAFNWA010000088.1 GCA_017383665.1 Bacteroidaceae bacterium
CGGTGCACTCACCGATGAAGTGGTTGTTCAAATCCTTTATCATCTCATCGTCGCAACCCTTTGCCACGCCTATCACATGCTCCTGAACAAACTGGATGGGGCCTTCCTGCAACTCGTTGAACTTGTTTGAGGGAACCTTACACATTGGGCAACGCTCGGGAGCTGATTCACCTTCATGTATATAACCACACACTGAACAAATGTACTTTTTCATAGTCGTATAAATTTTTAAGTTGTTAATGTTTTATTGTATTGTATTCTATTTCTTTTTACAGTCAGGACACAAACCTTTAAGGTATAATTGAGCATCCGTTATTTCATATCCATCGAGCCCTTCGACAAGTGAGATAAATTCCTTTTTCATCTGCAAATCCATAATTTTGCCGCAATTATTGCAACGAAAATGGGCATGATCGCATCGATTGCCATCGAAACAACGGAATGTATCGTCAATTGTAAGCATTGAAATGAGCCCAGCATCTACAAACAGTTTCAGTGTGTTATAGACCGTTGTCAGCGAAAGTGAGCCAAGTTCATCACACAAAGCCTCATATACAACCTCGGCAGTCGGGTGTTGGCAGCTCTTGCGAACATACTCAAATATCGCTAAACGCTGTACAGACGGGCGTATGCCTGCATTTATCAGTTCCTCTTTCAATTCTGCTCTTGATACCATATATTTATTCTTTCGTATTTCATTTTTGAAATCATTGCAAATATATAGTTAATGTATTTTCTCTGCAAGTTTTTTGAACATTTTTTTTACATTTTTTCTAAAAAAACAAAAAAGGCCTGCCGCAGCACTACCCATTATTGTATTTCTCGCATCAATTGTGTACCTTTGCGACCGTTGGTCGCACAAAAAAGGACTAAGTATATAACTGCAGCTGTTGGCTGTCATCACTTTTATTCCACACCGACGAAACGAAATTTATACACATTATTAAATTATATATACATTTTGCTTTCAATTGACAACATAAGCGTTGACTTTGGCGGAACTAACCTGTTCCGCGATGTCAGTTTCATCATAAATAAGAAGGACCGCATTGCACTTGTGGGCAAGAATGGTGCCGGCAAAAGTACTCTGCTCAAGATTATTGCAGGAATACAACAGCCTACCAACGGTGCACTATCCCGGCCAAAGGAGTTTTCTGTTGGTTACCTTCCACAGGTAATGCACCATATAGACGGCAAAACGGTATATGAAGAGGCTGAACTTGCCTTTGCGCATATACATGAAATGGAGTCGAGACTCGAAAGAATGAACAATGAACTCGCCGAGCGCAATGATTATGAGAGCGAGGAGTATCACCAGCTTATTGAGGATTATACCCACCTGAACGAGCAGTACACAATGATGGGCGGTAGCCACTACGAGGCTGAGATTGAACGGGCACTAATGGGACTTGGATTCCGCCGTAGCGACTTTACGCGCCCAACAAGCGAGTTCAGCGGAGGTTGGAGAATGCGCATTGAGCTTGCAAAGTTGCTATTGCAACACCCCGACATATTGCTGCTCGACGAGCCTACCAACCACCTGGATATCGAGAGCATACAATGGCTTGAGCAGTTCCTGGCACGCAGTGGAAATGCTGTTCTGCTTGTGAGCCACGACCGCGCATTTCTGAACGCAGTGACTACACGCACCATTGAGATATCATGTGGCAGGATATATGACTATAAACTGCCATATGACAAGTTCATGGAGACACGCAAAGAGCGTCGTGAACAGCAGCTCAGGGCATACGAGAACCAACAGAAGGAGATTGCCGACATAAAGGAGTTCATTGAGCGTTTCCGTTACAAGCCTACAAAAGCCGTACAGGTACAGAGCAGAATCAAACAGCTTGAGAAGATTGTGCCCATTGAAATTGACGAAGAGGACACAAGCCGTCTGAGACTGAAATTTGCTCCTGCAACACGCAGTGGGAACTATCCAGTGATATGTAATGATGTAAAGAAGAGTTTCGGTGAACACACGGTGTTCGAAGGTGCAAACTTTACAATAAACCGCGGCGAAAAGGTTGCCTTTGTGGGACGCAACGGTGAGGGCAAGACCACCATGGTGCGTTGCATTCTTGGCGAATTGCAGCACGAGGGCGAGATTGTCATAGGTCACAATGTAGAGACTGCATATTTTGCACAGCACGAAGCACAGAACCTCGATGAAAACTTGACCGTATTCCAGACCATTGACAATGTGGCAACAGGCGACATACGCCTGCGAATACGCGACATTCTTGGCGCATTCATGTTCGGAGGCGAGGCGTCGGACAAACCGGTTAAGGTCCTTTCGGGAGGAGAAAGGAGCCGTCTTGCAATGATACGCCTGCTGTTGAGACAAATGAACCTGCTCATACTCGACGAGCCTACAAATCACTTGGATATGCTTTCAAAGGATGTGCTCAAGGAAGCTATACGCGACTTTGACGGCACGGTGATTGTAGTGAGTCACGACCGTGAGTTCCTCGATGGCCTTGTCACCAAGGTATATGAGTTCGGCGACGGCAAGGTGCGCGAGCATCTTGGTGGGATATATGACTATCTGGCATCAAAGAATGCAAACAACATAAACGAGGCACTCTCTACCGGGAAGCAGACGGTAACAACATGTGAAACGGCAAAGCCTGCAAATGAGAACCGCCTTAGCTATGAGGCCGAGAAGCAGGTGCAGAAACAACGCCGCAAGTTGGAGCGCCTCATCGAGAGCAACGAGCAGGAGATTGGCGAGATTGAGGGTGCCATAAGCGCGCTTGAAGCAATTATGAGTACAGTTGACGGTAGCACGCAGGAGAACTTTACACGATATGCAACCCTAAAGAAGCAACTTGACGATGTTGTTGCCACATGGGAACGAAACATGGAAGAACTTGAAAATTTTAATATATAAGATATAAGAATGAAAAAAACACTTATCTGCACAGCCATAGCCATTAGTTTTGGAGCGTGCGCAACAAAAGAAAAGAAGATAGATATGACCAACATTACAGAAACGAAACTGACAGCCAATCTGGACACAACATATATTCCGGGGGCAGATTTTTTCCAGTATGCTACAGGCGGTTGGCAGAATGCAAACCCTATCACAGATGAATATGCCCGTTACGGACAGTTCGATGCCTTGCGCGAGAAGAACCGCGAGCAGCTCAAGGATCTTGTGCTTGAGCAGGCTGCAAAGAAAGGTGAGAACGGCAGCAACTCACAGAAGGTTGGAGACCTATACAACCTTGTAATGGACAGTACACGCCGCAACAACGAAGGCGTTGCACCGGTGAAGCCATATATGGATGCCATCGCAGCCATAGAGTCAAAAGAGGAAATAATTCCTTTGATTGCGAAGAACTACCGCGTTGGTTTGGGTAACTTCTTTGGTACTGGCATCAGTACAGACATCATGGAGAGCAACAGTCACCTGCTTGGTCTATACCAAGGCGGTCTATCGCTCTCGGAAAAAGAGTATTACAGCGAAAACGACGAGGCCTCTATAAACATACGGGCAAAGTTCCGCCAGTATGTTGTCAACATGTTCAAATTACATGGTTTCAATGAGCAGGAAGCCACTGCAAAGATGGAGGCTGTAATGGCTATTGAGACACGCCTTGCAGCAAAGCACCTGAGCCGTGTTGAGCGTCGTGACCCCATGAACAGTTATCACAAGATGTCTTACGATGAGCTAAAGAGAACAATCCCCGGCATAGACTGGGATACATACTACAGCATACTTGGCATCAATGGAATAGAGGAACTGAACCTTGCACATCCCGAGGCCATAAAGGAAGTTGCAGCAATAATCAACGATACTCAATTGGACGACATCAAGGCATACCTTGAGTGGCGTATCATCCGTTCAACAGCAAATGAGTTGAGCGATGCAATCGAGGAGGAGACTTTCGCGTTCTACGGTACAGTGTTGAGCGGCAAGAAGGTGCAGCAGCCACGCTGGAAGCGTGCTGTAAGCACGGTTGACGGAGCATTGGGCGACATTATAGGCGAACTTTATGTGGCAAAATATTTCCCCCCTGCTGCAAAAGAGCGCATGACACAGCTTGTAAAGAACCTGCAGATTGCACTTGGAGAGCGTATAGACGCACAGGAGTGGATGAGCGATGTCACAAAGAAAGCCGCCCATGAGAAATTGAGCACTTTTACTGTGAAAATAGGCTACCCCGACAAGTGGGACGACTATAGCGCACTTACCATTGACCCGGCACTCAGCTATGCCGAGAACTGTCGCAACATGTCAGAGTTCGGTTGGAAGAAGCATATCGACGAAAAGTGGGGCAAACCTGTTGACCGCGACGAGTGGCACATGACACCACAGACTGTGAACGCATACTACAACCCTACTACTAACGAAATCTGTTTCCCTGCCGGTATTCTCCAGTATCCATTCTTTGACATGGAGGAGGACGATGCATTCAACTACGGCGCGATCGGTGTCGTAATAGGGCATGAGATGACTCATGGTTTCGACGACCAGGGTCGCCAGTTCGACAAGGAGGGCAATTTCGCAAACTGGTGGACCGATGAGGATGCAGCCAAGTTTAACGAGCGTACACAGGTTATTGTCGATTTCTTTGACAAGATTGAGGTTCTCCCCGGTCTTAATGCAAATGGAAAACTGACTTTGGGCGAAAACATTGCCGACCATGGCGGTATAATGATCTCATTGCAAGCATTCCGCAATGCAACAAAAGACAAGCCATTGCAAGAAATTGACGGTTTGACAGCCGAGCAGCGTTTCTTCCTCTCCTATTCGGGTGTTTGGGCAGGACATGTGCGCGACGAGGAGATACGCAACCTCACTAAAAGTGATGTCCACTCACTCTCACGCTGGAGAGTAAATGGTACACTACCCCACATAGATGCATGGTATGAAGCATTCGGCATCACAGAGGAGAGCCCCATGTTCGTGCCACAGGAGGAGCGTCTTAATATTTGGTAAAATATTTTTCACCTTAACCACACGCTCGTTGGCACAAGTTTTAACCTTTAACTGCACTGCGTGCGCTTGAACCTGCTTTCGCTCGCTTTGTGTGTAAGTAAACTTCCACACACTCGCTTGCTCGCAGCTTTCACCTTTAACCTTTCAGCTTTCACATTTAACTATGCCACTTAAAGTACCGGCAGGATTGCCTGCACTACAAGCAGTTATCGACGAGGGCAACGCGGTTGAGATTCTAAAGAAATCTACCGCGGACACCCTTCGCATAGCACTGCTCAACATAATGCCCATGAAAGAGACCACAGAGGCCGATTTCATACGCCTGCTTGCATCAACAGACGAAAAGGTTGAGTTAACCTTGTTGAAACTCGACACTCATACCCCGAAGCATGCGAGCCCGGAGCACATGCAACGCTACTACACAGCGTTCAGCCAGGCAAAGAAAAAGAATTTTGACGGACTGATAATAACCGGAGCGCCCATTGAAAAAATTGAATACGAGGAGGTTACATACTGGCCCGAACTCTGTAAAATTTTCGACTGGGCAAGAGAACATGTAACATCGACTCTCTACATTTGTTGGGCCGCGCAAGCCGGATTGTACCAGAAATTCGGCATACAGAAGCATCTGCTGCCAAAGAAGATGTTCGGTATATTCCCCCACTCCATTGCGAAGCCGGAACTACCGTTGTTCCGTGGCTTTGAAAGCACAATATATGTACCGCACAGCCGCCACACCGAGCTGTGGCGCAAGGACATTGTTGCCGAGAAACGCATAGAGTTGCTATCGGAGTCGGAGATTTCGGGAGTATATATCATGCAGGAGAAGGGTACAAAAGATTTCTTTATCACCGGGCATTCCGAGTACGCACTATATACCCTTGACGGGGAGTATAAGCGCGATGTTTCAAAAGGCTTACCCATTGAGTTGCCGCTTAACTACTACCGGGACAACAACCCCGACAATGAACCTGTCAATCGTTGGCAGGCAACTGCACGGTTGCTGTTCGGCAACTGGCTAAAATATTATTGTAAAAAGTAAACACTTGGGATTTATGGAGAAAACATTTTCAAAGGACTACACAATTACCTGCTACGAAGCAGATGCTAACCAGCTGATGCGGCCAACCGCATTGCTTGACCTGATGCAGGAGGCTGCCAATGTCAATGCATCGACATTGGGTTTCGGATATGACGAAATGATGAACAGCAACATTGCATGGGTGCTTTCACGCACACATGTAAAGTTTATCGACACACCTAAATGGCGCGAGGAGGTCAACCTGAAGACTTGGCACAAGGGAGTATCAAAACTATTTTATCTCCGCGACTTTATTTTGAGTGACAAGGAGGGAAATCCAATGGTTCTTGCTACGACATCGTGGCTGATTATAGACATGAACACACGCCGTCTTGTGCGCAACAATGACCTTGCCTTGAACAACACAGCAATGGATGCCATAGCTGCTCCTGCCGATAAAGTCGTTCTGCCTGTTGACATTGAACCGGAACTTGTAAGGAAACACCCTATAACATGGTCCGAGATTGACACGAACGGCCATGTAAACAATGTTAAATATGCTGTTTGGGCAATTGATGCAGTCAAGACCGAGGATATTAAGGAAAGACCATTGAAGGAGCTTCTCATCAACTATGATGCCGAGGTTATGCCGGGCGATGTAGTAAAGATTTTCCGTGTGCGCCAGGAGACCGAGGAGGGAATTGTTTACTACATAACAGGCAAGGTTGCCGACAAACAGAATTTTGCAGTAAAACTGGTATTCTGACAAGGCGATTTGTGGAGAGCGTGTTAATGATACCGACAATCTGCAGCAGAGTATATATTATAAATCATAAACATATTTTTATCAAACATTAAATAATCCTAATAACAAAATGAAAAAGATTTTATTTCTTATTATCGCACTGTCCGCTCTGGGCATCACAACATCAAACGCACAGGAAAAAGCAGACACATATACCATCGGTGGAAGCTTTAACTTTGCAGTTTCAGCGATGGATTCAAACGAAAACATGATCACCAGTACAAATTTCAGAATTGCTCCGGAGTTCGGATATTTCATTACCGACAAGATAAAAGTTGGTGGAGAAATTGGTTACGGGTACTCATCTGATCTCCATACCATTGCTATAACACCAAATATCGCTTACTATCAGCCCATAATCGACAAGTTGTACTACACTCCGCAACTAAACATAAGCGGTGGCGTGGAGATCAATCCGGTAAACGAGATTGGAATGTTCTCCATCTCTCTGAACCTTGCCCAGTTTGAATACATGCCAACATCAAATTTCGGTATATCAACCAGTTTAATCAACTTGAGTTACTCTCTCGTTGACTGGACATACAATCGTTTCGACCTAGGTCTCCTGAATTCGCTGTCAATCGGTTTCCACTACTACTTCTGACAGTATCCAAAAAGAGGCGGAGTCCTGCATACATTAACAAAAGTGAAAAACGGCTGTTTTTCACTTTTGTTGGTTAAAATACGATATGATTATTAAAAATAATCACTATCTTCGCCCTATACTATGACCATATTATGAGAAACTTTATTTTATACCTGTTTGCAGCACTGCTATTTATCGGCTGCAAGAATGAAAAGAAAGCTGCAACAGTAACTCCGGACTTATTGCCACTGGCGCGCACTGTAGCACTAACAGACGAGACCTTTGCAATAGGCGACAAGGTTAAAATAGACATAGACGCCCCCGAGCAGGACAAACAGAACTTGATAAACCTGTTCAAAGGAACCCTACCTGCCAATAGCGCATCAGAAGGCAACACCATGAGCCTCATCGTAAAAGAAGATGTAAACGGAATCGCTTCACCCGAAGGTTATGTCATCAACATAAGCAAAAACAATATTACAATAATATCCAAGAGCGGTGCAGGTCTATTCTATGGTGTACAGACCATGCTACAACTTATCGATGAGGAGAACAACATTCCAACAGGAACTATAAGTGACGAGCCACAGTTTGCCTATCGTGGAATGATGCTCGATGTTAGCCGCCACTTCTTTGGCAAGGAGTTTGTAAAGAAGCAGATTGATGCGATGGCACAATTCAAACTGAACCGTCTGCATCTGCACCTTACTGACGCTGCCGGCTGGCGTATTGAGATAAAAAAATATCCACGCCTCACCGAGTTTGCCGCATGGCGTTCACCTGCAATATGGAAAGATTGGTGGTTCGGTGACCGCAAATATGTCGAGGAAGGCAGCAAGGGAGCATATGGCGGCTACTACACACAAGAGGATATCAAGGAACTTGTTGCGTATGCAGCAGAACGATACATAACCATCATACCCGAGATTGAAATGCCGGCGCACAGCGAAGAGGTTCTCACTGCATATCCGGAACTCTCCTGCACACACGAGCCCTACAAACAGGCCGATTTCTGCATAGGCAATGAAAAGACATACGAGTTCCTTGAGAATGTACTCAGTGAGGTCATTGAGCTGTTTCCAAGTGAATACATACACATTGGCGGTGACGAGGCCGGCAAGGCATCATGGCCACACTGTCCATTGTGTCAAAAGCGCATGAAGGAGGAAAACCTGAAAAATGTCAACGAACTGCAGAGCTACCTGATACAGCGCATGGAGAAGTTCGTGAACAGCAAAGGCCGTCAGATTATCGGCTGGGACGAGATACTCGATGGTGGCCTGGCACCCAATGCTACTGTAATGTCATGGCGCGGAACCGAGGGTGGAATTGCAGCTGTCAATAGCGGACACAAGGCAATCATGACACCGGGCGGATATTGCTACCTCGATTCATATCAGGATGCTCCTCACACACAGCCAATGGCATTCGGTCCATACATGCCACTCGAAAAGGTATATTCATACGACCCACGCGCCGAGATTGACAGTGCAAAGGCTCACTTGATATATGGCATACAAGGCAATCTTTGGGTTGAATACATCCCGACAGAAGAACTCGTTGAATACATGATTTACCCTCGCATACTTGCCATTGCCGAGATTGGTTGGAGCAACCCGGCCAACCGCGACTATGCCGCGTTCAGGGAGCGTGCAATCAAAGCCACAAACGACCTGCGCAGCAAGGGCTATAATGCCTTTGACCTTGCCAATGAGTTCGGCCAGCGCAAGGAGGCACAGGCACCCGTTGAGCATCTTGCCATCGGCGGCAACATCACATATGCCGAGAGTGCACCATACAGCGACAGCTACAAGGCCGGTGGCGACAATGCACTAATTGACGGAGTATGCGGTGGCTGGACAT
The DNA here is from genome assembly GCA_017383665.1 of Bacteroidaceae bacterium. Classification (GTDB taxonomy): domain Bacteria; phylum Bacteroidota; class Bacteroidia; order Bacteroidales; family Bacteroidaceae; genus HGM04593. The sequence continues at coordinate 9,224 of JAFNWA010000088.1, forward strand.
ATACCGACAAGAAGTGGCAGGGATTCATCAAAGATGGTGTGGATGTGACCATCGACCTGGGCGAAGAGAAGGATATCACCGAGGTAACCGCACAGTTCATGCAGATGTGTATCCCCGATGTGTGGTTCCCTGCCGAAGTCATCATCAGCACATCGTGCGACGGCAGCAAATTCAACGAACTTGCACGCATAGAGCACACCGTTGTAAGAGACGAAGGGCTCTCTTTCAAGGAGTATGGATGGAAAGGCGAGTCCAAAGCCCGATATATAAACTACCGTGCAAAGTGCGGGCCACAGCGCGGTTGGCTGTTCACAGACGAAATCGTAGTAAGGTGAAAGGTGAAAGGTGAAAACTAAGCCTTAACCTTTCAGATTTCACATTTCCGCTTTCACCTTAACATATAGGCAACGAAGAAAAAAATATTAAAAGAAAAGACTTATGACAAAAAAGAACATTCTAAAGAGTATCCTGGCACTGGCCGTGGCTTTGCCTATGAGCCTGAGTGCACAGGTCAATGTAAACAGGGCCACATACCCGGACTACAGCGACAAGACAAACCCCGACTGGTCATTGATGCCACAGCAAGGCGCCCAAAAGGCACAGCGTGCCGATGGCACTACAAGAGCACAACGCCCGGCCTATGTAAACAATGCCGAGCAGAAATTCTTTCCACCGGTATTCAACCAGGACGGTGGCTCGTGCGGTTCGGCATCGCGTATCTGCTATATGTTCACATATGAGCTTAATGCGTACCGCAATCTTGACGGAAAGAACTCAAGGAACTACTACCCATCGCACTTCGTTTGGCTGCTCACAAACGGAAATTCGGGCAAGAACGAGTTTGTGACAAGCATTGGAGTGCCTTCGGCTGCCACATACGGCGGACAGACATACTCCGCGCTCTTTGGTAGCCAGGACTGCGCCAACAACGACTTCGGTTGGATGCAGGGATACAACAAATGGTTCGAGGCAATGAATAACCGAATGCTTGAGCCGGTAAACTTTCCTGTACATGTTGGCACAGCTGAGGGGCGAGAAGCCGTAAAGAATTGGTTATGGAACCACAATGGAGATAATAGTTTCTACGCAGGAGGTATCTGTGGTATTGGTGTAGCCAGTGCTGATGGTAACTACGAAGGCAGAATCCCCAACACCTCAGTAAACAGTTCGGCAGGTGTCGTAAACAAGAAGTATGTAAAGAAATGGGGACCACAAGTTGACCACGCACTCACCATTGTAGGTTATGACGACCGCATTGAGTTCGACCTTGACGGTAACGGTGTAGCCGGCGAAGCAAGCAAGGATGAGATTGGTGCTTGGATTATAGTAAACTCATGGGGCACATGGTGGGGAAACAGCGGTTTCATCTATTGTCCATATGCATACGGTGGTGCATCATTCAATACCGACGGAACATTCTCCAAGAATTGGTGGCAACCGGAAATATACAAGGTGAGAAAGGACTACCGTCCATTACGCACCATCAAATTGGAGATGGAGTATTCACGCCGAAGCGAGATAAAACTGTCTGCCGGCATATCGGCCGACATCAACGCTACAGCTCCTGAAAAGACCATTGAGTTCGAGCACTTCAGATATGCCGGTGACGGTAACTATGGTAACACAAA
>JAFNWA010000089.1 GCA_017383665.1 Bacteroidaceae bacterium
AATCCCGTAGCTGTATCATTTCCTCGTTGCTTACTCCTTCGAGCGGAACACCCGGAATTGCATGGTAACGGATGAGGTTCATGCGACAGTCTATGCCGTCGAGCAACTGAATCAGTTTGCGGGCATGGTATGTTGTTTCATTGACGCCTTTGAATACGATATACTCAAATGTGAGTCTTCTTTGATGGCTGAAGTCATATTGACGCAACAAGTCGAGAACCTCTGTTATTGGGTATCCTTTCTCGGCCGGCATAATCTCGGCGCGCTGCTGTGGAATAGGGTGGTGCAGGCTTATCGCAATGTGGTAGTCGCCCGAGTCGAGCAAGCGTTTAAGGCCTTTACGCACGCCCACTGAAGAAACTGTCAGGCGGTGGGGACTCCATCCTAATCCATATTCCGATGTCAGGATTTCAATTGCCGGTAGCAGATTGTCGAGATTGTCGCATGGCTCTCCCATTCCCATGAAAACGATGTTGGTGAGTTTCTCGAACTCTGGGAGTGCCAATATCTGGTTGATGATTTCGTTTGTCGTGAGGTTTGCCGTGTACTTCTGTTTTCCTGTCATGCAGAAAAGACAGTTCATCTTGCAGCCGACCTGTGAAGAGACACAAAGCGTCGCGCGCTCGCCGTCCGGGATATATACCGCCTCTACAAAATGGTTGTTGTTGACTCGGTATAGATACTTGACCGTGCCGTCCACCGAACGGGCTGCATCGGCAGGCGCTACATATCCCACTTCAAAGAGTTCGTTAAGTCTGGTGCGGTTCTTTAGCGAGATATTTGACATCTCGTCAATTGTGTTCACACGCTTCTTGTACACCCAATCGGCTATCTGCTTGGCTGTAAATGCTGGCATACCGGCTTCTTTGACTGCGTTGGTCAAGTCGCCAAGTGTCATGCCTGCCAATTTTCTTTTATTTTCTTCCATAATGCACCGTGGGTTTCTATTTCTTTGCGAAGATAATGCAAAAAAGTGATTATTCCGTTATGTATATGCTTTTTTAATAATGAATAATATTTTATGTAGCGACATTGTTTGTGTGCCGTGCTTTTTTTATTTAATTTCGCGATAAACAAATCCAATGATGAGAAATTATACGATAGAAATATTCCTTCCGGTTGCGGAGAATGGTATTCCCGAGACAGTGAAACCCTTCTTGAACCATTCGTCTGTGACTAATATCTGGCTTTTGTCTCCCTCGCATGTTGATATTGTGCTGCCACCAAAAGTGAGACTCCTGCCAGTGGATTCATTGTCTTCAACCACGACATTCAAAAAACTTGCCGATGTGTCAAGTGCCGATTATCAACTTTTTATAGCAAAGGATGGTGTGGCTGTTGATGAGGCAATGCTGGAGGTTATGTGCGAGCAGATGCCGCAAGATGCCTCTATGGCCTATTCATATTATCGCAAAGTTCTTGATGGCGAGTGTCTGGATGCGCCTACTATTGAATACCAGCCCGGTAGTTTGCGTAACGATTTTGACTTCGGCTCACTTCTCCTTTTTAGGCTAAAGGCGCTGAAGGAGTATCTTGCAATGCCTTTGGATTTATATGAATATGCCGGTCTCTACCAACTGCGCTTGGCAATGAACCGTGTCGGTTTGCTGTTCCATTTTTGCGAGTATGTATATGTTGAGGAAGAACAGGATACACGCAAAAGTGGCGAAAAACAATTTGATTATGTAAATCCGGCACAGCGTAATGTACAGGTGGAAATGGAGATGGTCTGTACGCATCACCTTAAGCAGATTGGTGGATGGCTCCCTCCGTGTAAATATGATAAAATAGACCTTTCTGTCGGGGATTTCCCGGTAGAGGCGTCTGTCGTTATTCCTGTGCTTAACCGTGAATCAACAATTTCAGATGCAATCACATCTGTCCTCAGACAAAAGACATCTTTCCCCTTCAATATACTGGTGGTTGACAACCATTCAACGGACAGAACATCTGTCATTATAGACTCTTTTGCCGATTCGAGAGTAGTACACATAATACCATCGGAGAACAACCTCGGAATTGGTGGTTGTTGGAATCTTGCGGTGAATGATGCCCGTTGCGGTCGTTTTGCCGTACAGCTTGACAGTGATGACATATACAGTGATGAAAATACATTGCAGCATGTTATTGATGGCTTTTATGAGCAAAAATGTGCAATGCTCATAGGCTCGTATAGAATATGTGATTTTAAACTCAATACACTTCCGCCTGGTGTAATCGACCACCGTGAGTGGAGTGAGGAGAACGGGCGTAACAATGCATTGAGAATCAATGGGCTTGGTGCTCCGCGTGCATTCTTTACACCTGTGATACGCGAAGTGGGATTCCCCAATGTGAGCTATGGCGAGGATTACGCCGTGGGGCTGCAGATTTCACGCCGTTACAAGATAGGGCGCATATATGATGTTCTCTATTTGTGCCGTCGTTGGGGTGGAAATTCCGATGCGGCTCTCTCGCACGAAAAGGTCAATGCGCATAATTTGTATAAGGATGGTTTGCGCAGTGCCGAACTGAAAGCCCGTCAGGAACTTATAAGAAAATACGAAACTGTGTCGGATGACGGGATTAAGGAGTTCTTCAATAGGCAATTGTTGATTTGGCCGGATGCAGCAAACAGATATGGAGCACTTGCTGATGTCAAAGTGAAAATGTTTGAAAACGGGTTGGTAGTGCAGCACAATCCCTCTCGAGTGGTATCGACTGCTGCGAATGTTGATGAGGCTTCACTCTCTGCCAGGAAATGTTTTTTGTGTGCTGCAAACCGTCCGTCTGAACAGATTGCAGAAAATGCCTTGGACTCGCTTGAATTGCTTGTTAATCCTTATCCAATTTTGCCGTTCCATTTCACTTTACCTATGAAACAGCATGTTCAGCAACTTCTGAAGCCGATGTATGTTGACATGTTGCTTCTTGCTGATAAATGGAAGGATATGGCACTTTTCTACAATGGTGCAAAATGTGGTGCATCTGCTCCAGATCACGCCCATTTACAGGCTGTGCGCCGTGCAGATATTCCATTGTTAGGTGGCTCGTGGAATGATAGAATTGTGCTTGGAGAATCTGTGTACAGCATAGATGGAGCATCTCTGTATTATGCAACAGGTTATGTTGTTCCTCTGTTTGTTATTGTCTCTCAAAATGTGTCACATTCGGGCGAACTGTTTGAACGACTGCTTGCTGCAATGCCGTTGAAGGAGGGGGAGCCCGAACCTCGCATGAATGTGATAGCATACTCCACTGCTACCGAAGGGTATGTAACCCTGGTGATTCCTCGTGCAGAGCATCGTCCGCAGTGTTATTATGCAAACGATGCTTCCTGTCGTCTTGTCAGTCCTGGAACTTTGGATATGGCTGGTTTGATTGTCGCACCTAGAGAGAGTGATTTTGAGTCCTTGACATCTGACGAGGTTATATCTTTGTTGCGTGAGGTTGCCATGTCACAGAAGGAACTTGATGTAGTCCTTGCAAAAATGAAATGACAGGCATGAGGAAGGTTGATATCGGGATATTGCGTGCGCCTCAAATAAAATTCGATTTTATCGGTGCTTTTTGCTTTGAATTTGGGAACGGCAAGACTGAAAACATCGTTTTCATCGAGGATGGTAAACTCTCTTACGAAGGTGGTTCTTATGATGAGATACTTTTTACTCCATGTGGAGATGATTCGATGTTTACCTTGCATGATGTGGTGATAGGGGTGAATTTTCATTGGCAAAGAAAAGAGTCTCAGAGCTTTAAGGGGGAACTGCGGCTGATTGTTGAGGATGGTGAGGTGCGGGCTATAAACAGAATTGATGTAGAGGAGTATCTTGTGAGTGTGATATCGAGCGAGATGTCTGCAACCTCGTCATTGGAGTTTCTCAAAGCTCATACTATTGTTTCGCGCAGTTGGCTTTATGCCCAATTGTTGCGCAAAGAGAGGATTCAACAAGGTGTTTTGGGGTGGGAGAATCAAGAAGAGATTATTCGTTGGTATGCGCGCGAGGATCATACGCTCTTTGATCTTTGTGCCGATGATCATTGTCAACGCTACCAAGGTGTTACAAGAGCGCACAATCCTAATGTTGAACGCGCGGTCAAGGAGACCTCCGGAATTGTTCTTGAGTATGATGGCGAGGTGTGCGATGCCCGTTTCAGCAAGTGCTGTGGTGGTGTTACCGAGCGCTTCTCGGCATGTTGGGAGAATGAGGATTATGCTTATCTTCAGGCGTTCAGGGATGCAGAAGGCAATGAAGAACTTCCTGATTTAAGCACCGAAGAAGGGGCAAGGGATTGGATTGAAAAAACGCCGGCCTCGTACTGTTCCACCACGGATAATCATGTACTTTCGCAAATCCTCAACGGATATGACCGTGAAACAAATGATTTTTATCGTTGGAGAGTGGAGTATTCGCAAAAAGAACTTTCTAGGCTTATTGCCGAGCGTTCAGGGATTGATTTTGGAACAATCGAAGAATTGCTTCCTGTTGAGAGAGGAGCATCGGGGCGTATTGTGAAGTTAAAGGTTGTGGGCTCCAAGACTTTCAAAACCGTTGGCAAGGAACTTGAAATACGCCGTTGGCTATCAAAAAGTCATCTATATAGTTCTGCCTTTGTTGTAGATAAATCAACTTCACCGGATGGTGAGGTAAGATTTGTTCTCAAAGGTGCAGGTTGGGGACATGGCGTCGGTTTGTGTCAGATAGGTGCGGCCATGATGGGGGAAAAAGGTTGTTCTTGTGAGCAAATATTGTCGTTTTACTACCCGGGTTGTGTGATGGAATGTCGGGTGTAGTGGCTGCTTTTTATATTTTTGCCAATAAGTTTGCATGTTTCCCCTGAGTTTTGCCTAACATTTTCTTCGTAGGATTGGTTTTGACGCTTATTTTGCTTACCTTTGCAGGGTGAATGCCGATAGTTGGCGTTTTTTTTTGTGCTGTGTGAAAATATTTTAAGGGTTGCACAATAAAAAGTTAAATAAGTAGTTACTATAAAAAACAATATATATCGCGTGATGGAACAAACAGCCTTGAATGCGGAAATTCGTGATGGAATGAATCTTTTTGAGCGCGTCTTGAAACGCTCTTTCGATTTTGTGGCTTCGCTGACGGCATTGATAATACTTTCCCCAATTTACATAATCATTTGCATCGCTCTTTTGTTGCAAAGGGATGGTAAGGTTCTTTTCATGCAAGAGAGAATAGGCTACAAGGGCAGGCCTTTCAATATATATAAATTCAGAACTATGCGTTCCGATTCGGAAAGCGATGGTACACCTCGTCTTGCTGCTGTAGGAGATGACCGATTGACAAAGGTCGGGCGTTTTTTGCGTGAACATCATCTTGATGAACTGCCCCAATTGTTGAATGTACTCAAAGGGGATATGTCTTTTGTGGGTCCCCGTCCCGAGCGTCGTTATTTCATTGAAAAAATCCGCCGTGAAAATCCAAACTACGATTATGTTTATCTCATGCGCCCGGGACTCACTTCGATGGCTACATTGCACAATGGTTATACAGATACCATGGAAAAGATGCTCATTCGACTGCAAATGGATCTTGAATATCTACGGAAACGCTCACTATGGCTGGATACGAAGTTGATATTTAAAACATTCCTGTATATTGTAAACGGTAAAAAATTCTGAAACAAATGATAAAGAAAATCTTTTTTATTGTTGCGTTGTCGTTCTCTTTCCAGTGGGTGACAGCGCAAACTGTCTCTGATGAACAGGTCGTGAAAATGATAATGACAGAAAAGGAACGAGGTGCCACAGAGACAGAAATTGCCCGTAAACTGTTGCAGAGTGGTGCAACTCCGGCTCAAATCCGTCGCATAAAGGGGAAATATGAACAGGAGCAGAAAGGACTTGGTGCTGTTGATTTGACGGGAAAGGAAGAAAAGGATAAAAGTCGTTTGAGGACGGATAAGAATAAGAATGAGAGTGAAAAAGAGCCCAAGGGTAATTTTGTAGTTTCTAAGGAAGAGGAAAAGACAAAAAAACAACAAGAAGAGGAGATACAGAAGAATATGGCTTTCCTCGATCTTGATTCCGTTGTCCACTATAAGGAGATGTTGAAAGAGCCTATTGGGGTCTTTGGACGCAATCTGTTCAATAACGAATTGTTGACTTTTGAACCGGCAATGAACATACCGGTGCCTGCGGATTATGTTCTTGGAGCCGGTGATCAAGTGATAATTGATGTGTGGGGGGCATCTCAAATGACATTCGATAATGTGATTTCCCCCGATGGATTCATTGTTGTAGAGGGTGCCGGCAGAGTTAAATTGTCGGGGCTTACCGTTGCTGATGCCGATAAATTTGTGAATAAGATCCTTGGTGAGTATTATAATGGTTCATCAATCAGCCTTACAGTCGGTGAGACTCGCAATGTAAAGGTGGATATTGTTGGTGAGGTCGTTACTCCGGGTTCTTATACCATAAGCGCATTTTCAACTCTGTTCAATGCTCTATACATGGCGGGCGGTATCAGCGAGTTGGGAACCTTGCGAGAGATAAATGTTTACCGAAACGGGAAATCTGTGTCAAAAATAGATGTTTATGACTATATAATTAA
>JAFNWA010000090.1 GCA_017383665.1 Bacteroidaceae bacterium
AATAACTCCAATACATTCATAAAAATGGTGAAGAAGACCGACACGACAGTCATGGCACTACCTATGTAAGTATTCACCGCCATTGTAACAAAAATAATTGATACAAAGGCGAGCAATGCAGTGTGCCCTGCAAGTATATTTGCAAATAGTCGTATTGTCAAGGCAAATGGCTTTACCACCACTCCTACAAGTTCTATGATGGGCATTAAGGGTACCGGAAGTTTTAGCCACACGGGGACATCGGCCCAGAAAATCTCCTTATAGTACTCCTTGTTGCCGAACAGGTTCACTGCAAAGAAGGTACAAAGCGCAAGCGCAAGTGAGACTGCTATGTTTCCCGTAACATTCGCACCACCCGGAAAAATGGGCAACAACCCCATCAGGTTGGTAAAGAATATGAAGAAAAAGACTGTGAGCAAGTATGGTGTGTACTTATTGTATGTCCTGCCCACATTAGGCTTGATTACACTATCTACTACCATTACAATCATCATCTCCATTGCCCCGATGAAGCCTCGTGGCGCAGGGTCGCTTGGCGAGCGTTTTCTGTACCACCGCGCAACGCCCAGGACAATGAGCACCAATAGCAGCGATATGATGAACACAGATACCACGGTCTTGGTGAGCGAAAGGTCAAGCAGTGGCCTGCGCTCGTTTCCGTCGGCATCAACCTCTACAATCTTACCCTCATTATTTCCACTCCTGGCAATGCGGAAACCTTTGTACTCCTCCTGTTCATGGAAAACCGAAGAAGAGAACACCTCCCACCCGGTGCGTGACGAATATAATATTATAGGCAGTGGAATTGTAACATGTTTATCGCCCAAAGTGGTTATGTGCCATTCGTATGAATCCTTGACATGGTCAAAGATTATCTGCTTGACATCTACTTCTTTTTTATCTTGAGTGGCAGAAGACACTGTTGCAGTTGCCATTGTACAAGACAACAGCATCATAAACAACATTATGTACTTTCTCCAACTCATATTAGATTATCGAGCTATACGCTTTTTGTTATACAGCACATACATATTCTCAACCACAATCATCACAAGACTGTATATGAGGAAATTGACAAGCACTCCTTTTGCCTGTTCTCTAAAAAGGAACCCGAAGGCAAGCATGGCAACCAGCAATGTCATCAGTTTTACAGTCTTGAATGTCATATATTGCTTGACAAAATGCTTGGCATCTGTCGGTTTCGCGGCAACACCAAGTGCCACGGCATAAAGCACAAAGAAAAATGGCGGCACAACCAGATGCGCCTTTCCCACATAACCGGTAAAGAAGACTCCAAGCAACAACTCACCCGCAAGAGCCATCAACAGGAGCAAGGCTCCCAAACAGAGTATTATTTTAGTTTTGTTCATATTTTATCATTTATTCGACACATATGGTCACTTTGTTATCCTTAACCTCGGCAAAGCCACCCTCAATGGGGAGTTTCTGTTCCTCACCGGCAATAATCCAAGTCACAAAACCATTACACAGCAAAGAGACCAATGGGGCATGGCCGGGAAATACCGCGAAAGGAGCTTTTGACCCCGGCATACGCACACAAGAGACCTGCCCGGCAAAAAGAGTCTTTCCCGGTGAGATAATCTCAAGTTCTATCACTCCTGCACTCATGGTGTCACTTCAATTGTTCAAGAATCTGCCGTCCCTTCTCAATAGCCTCGTCAATAGTACCCACATTCAAGAACGCCTGTTCGGGCAAATGGTCGAGTTCGCCGTCAAGAATCATATTGAACCCCCTAATTGTCTCCTCAATGGGAACCATAGCACCCTTGACACCGGTAAACTGCTCGGCAACCGTGAATGGCTGTGAAAGGAAACGCTGCACACGGCGTGCACGGTTAACAGTCACGCGATCCTCATCCGAGAGTTCTTCCATTCCAAGAATGGATATGATATCCTGCAATTCCTTGTTGCGCTGCAGAATCTGCTTCACTCTCTGTGCAGTGTCATAATGCTCCTTGCCCACAATATTCGCATCGAGAATACGCGAAGTGGAATCAAGAGGGTCCACCGCAGGATAGATACCGAGTTCAGCAATCTTGCGACTGAGTACTGTTGTTGCATCAAGGTGCGTGAATGTTGTTGCAGGAGCAGGATCGGTAAGGTCATCGGCCGGGACATACACCGCCTGAACCGATGTAATTGAACCATGTATTGTAGAAGCAATTCTCTCCTGCATTGCACCCATTTCGCTTGCCAATGTCGGCTGATAGCCCACAGAACCCGGCATGCGGCCAAGTAGAGCCGAGACCTCGGAACCGGCCTGGGTAAAGCGGAAGATATTGTCTATGAAGAAAAGCACATCGTTTCTCTTGCCCTCGGCAGCACCTGCATCGCGGAAAGCCTCGGCAACAGTCAACCCCGACAAAGCCACGGCTGCGCGTGCCCCGGGTGGTTCGTTCATCTGTCCATAGACCAATGTCGCCTGGGATTTCGCCACCTCGGACAAATCCACCTTCGACAAGTCCCAGCCACCGTTCTCCATCTCCTTCTTGAACTCATCGCCATAGCGGATAACATTTGAGTCAATCATCTCACGCAACAGGTCATTACCCTCGCGTGTTCTCTCACCCACTCCGGCAAAGACCGAATAGCCGTTATAACCCTTAGCAATGTTGTTTATGAGTTCCATGATGAGCACAGTCTTTCCCACACCGGCTCCACCGAAAAGACCTATCTTTCCACCCTTGCAGTAGGGTTCAAGCAGGTCAATCACCTTTATACCTGTGTAAAGCACCTCCTGAACGGTAGAGAGTTCCTCGAACTTGGGCGCCTCTCGATGTATCGGGTATGCACCTTCACGGTCAAGACCGCCAAGACCGTCTATAGACGCTCCTGTAACATTCATCATGCGTCCTTTTATCTGCGCGCCAATGGGCATGGTTATGGGATGTCCCGTCGCCACCACCTCCATTCCGCGCGACAATCCGGCAGTCCTGTCCATGGCAACAGTGCGCACAGTGTCGTCACCGATGTGCTGCTGCACCTCGAGTACAAGTTCACGCCCGTCGGGCATAACGACTTTCAGTGCTTCGTAAATTGCAGGCAAGAAGACCTTGCCTTCGCCCTCATCGGCATCGAAACTGACATCAATAACAGCACCTATCACCTGGGCTATACGCCCTATCTTTTGCGACATAATCTTCATTTTTAAATAAAAACCATAGCCCGGTGTTTTTGTTCCACACAACACCAGTATCAATGATTTAGTACAAATATATGATTATTTTCAATATTTCCAAAGCCTTACGAGATAAATCGGACTATTTAACAAAAAGACTGCCGGGAAAAACCGGCAGTCTTTATCACTTAGCCATTAAAAGGCTATTGGTATGAACTATAAATATCAGAATGTCTCTATCCTGTTCACAACCTTGAACAACGCGCACACATCGTTCTTGTGGATTGGGAACGAAGGGTAGTTTGGAGATACGCACCAGATAAGATTCGGGTCGTTATTGTCGTGGTAACAACGCTTAATCATTCGGTTGTCATTTGTAACAAGCATATAGACATCGCCATGCACAATTCCCTCTGAAGGGTTCACTCTCTTAACACCCACAATATCACCGTCATTGATTTCGGGTTCCATTGATGTTCCCGAAACAGGGAAGAAGAAATCGGCGCTCTTGTTTGGCAAAGAGATATAAGAAGAGGGAGTTTCATGTCCATCGTCAAGCACATCCTTATAGCCGGCACTTACGGGCAAATTATTGTAATAAGGCGCATTGAAAGCAACAGAATTGCCCGGCACCATGTTACCCTCACCCAACAATAGCCACATAGGAGATATTTCGGGATAGGTATC
>JAFNWA010000091.1 GCA_017383665.1 Bacteroidaceae bacterium
CTATCCTTGCTCTTGGCTGCTGGTGTCCAGCGTGGCACAAGATATGCCACTCTCAGAGCCTCGGCATCCATGTGCTCGTTTCCGCTACTCTCCGAGATTCCGATGTCATGTATTGTGCCGTCCGGTGCAATTGTCGCAGTAACCTCAACCCTGCCTCTCAAACGCTCCCTTTTGCACTCCTCGGGGTAACGCTGCTCTTTCTTTATGAAACTCCTGATGGCAACATTGCCGCCGGGATATGTCGGATAGCTGAATTCGGGAAGCGAGGAGTCATCGGGTTTCTTGTTGTTTGTGCTGCCCTTTTTCTTGCTCTCGCTTATGGCCCTCTCTTTTAACTCCCGTGCCGAAGCCCTCTTCTCGCTTTTTCCTTTGTTCTGGTTTGCGACGCTTCTCAGCTCCGTATCGTTTTTTTTCAATTCAATGCCACCCTTCGCCTGTGTGTCCAGGCTCTCCTTTTTGAACTGCAATTTCTTTACAACTGAGTCGGCTTGTATAACCTCATGCCAATTCCCGGCAGTGGCTATGCCACATACCGCTGTTGCAACGAATATTGAAAACAACCTCTTTGCCATCTCTTAGGAGTTAAAGAACTTCCAGAGCCTGCTCGATGTCTGCGATGATGTCCTCGGCATCCTCAATGCCCACAGACAAACGAATCAAATCGGGGTCGATACCGGCCTCAATGAGCTGCTCGTTGCTCAACTGACGGTGAGTGTGGCTTGCAGGGTTCAGCACACAGGAGCGTGCATCGGCCACATGTGTTACAATGGCAATGAAATTCAAGCTATCCATGAAGCGTATCGCATCCTCCTTATCACCCTCAACCGCAAACGCCATTACGCCACAGCCGCCGTTTGGCAGGTATTTCTGTGCAAGTTCATAGTATTTGCTACTTGGCAGGCCACAGTAGTTTACCCACTTTACCTTCGGGTGCTTCTCCAGGTACTCTGCAACCCTCTGTGCATTCTCGCAGTGGCGTGGCATGCGCAGGTGCAGCGTCTCCAGTCCCAGGTTCAGCAGGAACGCATTCTCTGGAGCCATCATTGCACCCAGGTCGCGCATCACCTGTGAAACCATCTTTGTAATGTAAGCCGCACGGCCAAAGTTCTTTGTATATATGAGACCATGGTAGCTCTCGTCGGGCTCTGTCAGGCAAGTGAACTTGTCGTGCTGCGCCTCCCAGTCGAAGTTGCCGCTGTCAATCACACAGCCGCCTACAGCAACTGCGTGGCCGTCCATGTACTTTGTTGTAGAGTGTGTCACAATGTCGGCACCCCACTCAATGGGGCGGCAGTTTACCGGTGTGGCAAAGGTGTTGTCAATGATAAGGGGCACACCGTTGCGGTGAGCAATGTCGGCAAACTTCTCAATGTCAAGCACATTTACGCTCGGGTTCGAGATAGTCTCGCCGAACAGAGCCTTTGTGTTTGGCTGGAAAGCCTTCTCAATCTCCTCGGCAGGAGCATCGGCATCCACAAATGTAACCTCAATGCCCATCTTCTTGAGTGTAACGGCAAAAAGGTTGTATGTACCGCCATAGATTGTTGTAGCCGAAATAAAGTGGTCGCCTGCCTGGCAAATGTTCAGTATTGCATAGAAGTTTGCAGCCTGGCCCGATGATGTCATCACACAACCCACGCCGCCCTCGAGCGCATTTATCTTTGCACCCACCGCGTCAACTGTGGGGTTCTGCAGGCGGCTGTAGAAGTAACCGCTGTCCTCAAGGTCGAACAAGCGTGCCATCTGCTCACTTGTCTCATATTTGAATGTTGTGCTTTGGAAAATGGGGAGCACGCGTGCCTCGCCCTTCTTGGGCTGCCAACCGCCCTGTACACAAAGTGTGCCTGTGTTTAGTTTCTTTGTCATAATAGTATCCTTTTAATTTTTTCTTGATGTTACTTTGAAAGCGCAATATCAAATGTCAGTGCTTTCACTGTTATTCCTGTGCAAAAATACACCTTTCCGCGACTTTTACAAAAACTCGGTGCCGTAAATGAACACAAGGTGTGATGTTTTGTTCCACATCTTCATTCAACAGCCTGTTCACTACACAAAATAAGCGCGGGAAA
>JAFNWA010000092.1 GCA_017383665.1 Bacteroidaceae bacterium
CAGGCCTTGGTAGTTCAATGGATAGAATAAGTCTCTCCTAAAGATTAGATTCGGGTTCGATTCCCGACCGAGGTACTTATAAACTTGCTAACCGTGGTTAGCAAGTTCTATTTTTATAAAGCCTAAAAGGGCATAAAGGGCCAAAAGGCCTGCAAGGTTGAAAATCGACTATATATCAAGCGCCAGAGCGAGTTCTCGCTCTGGCGCTTATCTTTGATATTATTCATCCTTTTCTATCGTTACCGGCATGCCAATGTAGCAGTACCTGTAAAGTGCTTTAATATCCTCGTTCCTCATTCTCACGCACCCCTCGCTGCTGCGGGTGCCAATGCTCTCGGGGAAAATCGTTCCGTGTATGCCAATGTCATTGAACCCGGGAACATTGAGCCTGAAAAAGAGTGGGCCGTATGCTCCAAGGCGCATTCCTTGTCCATCACCGAAATCGTGTTTCCACGATGTAGCATCGTACATCTTCTTTATTTTGAATTCACCCTCGGGCGTTTTCTTGTCGCCAACAACCGTCTTGTTGCCGGAGTTCTCGCCACAGGCTATAGGGCGTTGGAATATGGTGTCGTTCTTCTCATTGATGACATACAGCATCAATGCCTTTTTGGATACAACAATGCGGTTTCCGCAGATTGCAAGCAGTGGCATCGTTGCGAGTATAATTATTGCAAACAATTTTTTCATTGTCAATTCCAATTATCTTGTGAGTGAGAATTTCATGCTTATACCAAAGTCGGTTGTCGCTGTTGGGTATGAGTTTGTTGATATAAGCGGTATAGTCTTTTGGCGGTCAAAATATAGGCTGAATGTAAGCATCTTGCTGTATGCATAGTCGGCCGTCAACGAGTAGTTGAAAGATCTGTTTCCGCTTGTAGCCTGTGTGGTACCCTTGTCAATGCTGCGGCATATTGAAGACTGGTCCTTGAAAGAGAAGTCTGCGCGTATGTTGATGTCATTGCCGCTGCTTTTCTGCTTGCTCTTGTTTGCTTTGTTGCCGCCTCCGAACAGTTTTACATTCAATATCTTGTAACCTACATTGAAGGCAATCTCCTGGCTCTGGGTCTCAACCATCTGTATTGCAGTGAGGCTCAGGTTAATCATTCGTGATTTTATGTATTTTGCACCAATTGTAAGGTTGTTGTTGGTTGTGACATCCACGCCAATAAGGGGTGAGAAACTCTCGTTTATCGAAACCGAACCAATATTGTATCGGCTGCTTGGTATCGGCATGCCGGTAGTGGTGTTGTTTACGAAACCGATTCCGCGGCTGTACTCCATGTATGTCGCATATGTGCTGTATGCACCGACTGCATATACGCTCTTGTAGCCATGCTCAATATTCACACTCTTGAAATATTTTTCAAGGAATGGTAGCTTTGACAGTCCCGAATATTTGATTTTCCAGTTTGGAAGCATTCTTAACATGTTCGGGAATATTTCATTTCCGCCAATGCCGGTATATGCGTCAAGGAATGCCGGTATCATCACATCGGCAGAATACTTGTCCACACCGCCGTTTGCAGGGTCATACTTTTGTCCTGCCAGGCTACTTGATATCGGATATTCGCTATCCCTGTATGTCTCTTCAAGTCCTAAACGACGGCTCTCCAAGTTGCCTATGAACTTGTCATAGACATCGGACTGGTAGTTGTTGCTTGCGCTTCCACCACCAAATGATGTTCCAATCGTTATGGTCGTCATGTTGAAACCTCCCGACTCGTTGGTTGGCATGCCTTCGTACATGAACTGTATGCTCTTGCTTTGGTTGCGTGTCCAGCTTGCGTTGAGGTCTATCTTGAAATCCTTGAACGGCTCAAGTGTCATCTTTGCCTGCAGGTCCTCGGCTGCAGTTGATGTCGCCATTGATGCTATGCTGTCACTGCGCAGCAACCAACTCTGTCTTTGTGCCTTGGCAAGGTAACTGTCATCAATGAGTCCAAATGCAAAGTCCAGTCCGGGGGCATAGAGTCCGCCCACCTTGTTCTGGCCGAATATATCACCGGCATTGGGCATGAAACCCGGTAGGTTCATCGCGTATGCATTGGTGTAGTTGATTGATACGCTGCGCACCATCATCAACACTCGTGTCGGGTACTGCATTGCCTTGGCAAAGCCACCACGCTCGGCATTTTTAGGCTTTGCCGTGATGGTTATCTTAATACTTAGAGTGTCCAAATTCTTGATAAGAATCTTATTGTCGTCAAGAACCTTGTATTTGAGTTTATATTTATCTCCCTTCTTAGTGCGTGCAAGCACCTCAATCTTTTTATTCTTGAGATTATGGGTTAATGTTGTCGTAGTGTCTTTTTTCAACTTTATCTCCTTTGTGAATGCTTTGGGCTTTTCTACCTTTGGTTTGCTGCCCTTCTTCGACTTCTGGTTCTTGCTGTTGCTTGCAAAACGCTTGTTGGTCTCCTCGAGGTAGGGCACAAGGTTGTACAACTTTTCAAAGTTCATGTTTACCTTCAAGCTTATATTACGCTTGTTGGCAATGTTGTTGCCCATATTTACTCCTCCAATGCTGTTGCCCCTTTGCCAGTTGTATGTGGCAGAGTATGAACCGTCGGCTGTCAGCCACTCGAATATCGGCAGTTTGTTTAGCGGCAGAGTATATGATGCATTGAAGCTCTGCTGGTAGCTCAACGGACGACCAAGCCCCTGTAGGCTATGCTTTACAGAATCCTTCCAGGCTGCATATTCGTTGGGGTATCTCTCCTTGTTCACCGGCACGAATGGCTCCTCAACTTCGGCATTGGTACCCGTGTTCAGGCTCATTCTCAGGTTTGTTGTAGGATCCCACTTTATTGCCAGAGAACGGTTCCAGTAGAACTGTTGCGAGAAGGTCAGCGGTATATCATTATTTCCTTGTTTTGACTGCAAGTCACGGCGTTGCAACTCGTGATATGTGCGTGTCATATCCGTGTTCATTGCCAAAGACTGCGGCAATGGATTTATACCCCATTCCTTCAATATTTTCAGCCACTTCGACTTGTTCTTTATCTTTGCAAAAGGCTTTATGGTCTTTATCGGGCTTGAATAGTTATAACTCAATGATGCCTTCCAGTTTACTCTGTGTTCCCAACTTATAGTGCTTCCACTATTATCGGTTGCCGCATGTGAGAAACTGAAACTGATGTTCGCCGGGTCATAGGGCATGGCAGTTTTGCTGGAGATGTTAACCTTCGCATTGCTTATACTGAAGTTGCGCATGACAGAACGCACCTCGGCCATGTTCTTCAGTGAGTCGCGTCCAATATCGTCATAGGAGTCCAACACATCCTTGAGTTCCAAGTCGGTGTCGAACGGGCTGTAGAGCGGCGATGTTACCTCCTCGGTAAACGAATAGTATGTAGGCACTGTTACTTTGAACGAGCGCGGTAATAGGCGACCGAAGTCGATGGTTCCGGTTAGTGAGTATCTGTAGTAGTCATCGGTGCGGCGTGCCGCAAGCTTCTCCTCAAGTCCACCGAAACCGGCAGTCTCAATCTTGCCCTGTGCTGCAAATGAGCCCAAGTCACTGAGTTTAATATTCAGGTTACCTTGTGCTGCCCATCCGCTCTTGTTGTTGAAGCCAATCAGTCGCATCTCGTTGACCCAGATTATTGCCGACTTGTTGCTTGAACTGTTGTTGCGTACACCAATCATCATCACCTTTACCTGTCCCAGTGACGGGCTACCGATAACGCTTATCCTGTTCTTTGGTGTCTCGCTGTCATACTCACTGTATATTGTAGTGTTTGTTACCCCCTCGGCATTGCTGTTGCGCAGAGTGTTGCGCCGTGACTTTATTTCTGTGAGTTTGCTGAGCGGAATGTCAATCATGTTCTCTTGTGGCCACACGACAGCTGCAGCAGCCGAACTGTTCCCATCGTATGAACCGTGTGGAGTGATTACAAGCGGCACCTCATATTCATAGTAGTTGCTTTTGTAGTCCGAACCGAATCTCACAAACAGTGACATGTCATTGTTCGCAAGTTGTGTGACATCAACTTCGGGAGCCTCAGCATGTATAAACAGCTGTATGCGCTCATATTGGCGTATGTCGAGGTTGCTCTTCTTGTACACGGCACGGCTCTCCTTGCTGCCAAGGTTGTTTATGTTGAGTGCCAGAGCCTGTTCATTGTCCTGGCGCAGCTGTGGCTGGCTCGGGTCTATGATTCGTGTCACTCCCGGTGGCAGCACATAGTTCACAGGCTTGCGGTCACCATGCTCCTCAATGTTCACCGCAGATGTGGTGAACTCGCCCGAAATGGTAGGTGCAGTGTTGTTCTTTGAGGCAATGGGTTGCAGATAAGGGCGCCAATCGCCACGGACAAGCTGCATGGTTGCAAAGCGCAAGGTTATAGGCTTCTGGAACTGAGTCATATACATGCGGACAAAGCGTATGGATGTAAAGTCTCGTATTGAACCCACAATCTTTTCATACTCGTCAATCGGAATACGGAACTTGTACCAGTTCACACTTTCGCTCTTGTCATTACGCAGTTTTGTCGTTACCGTGCGTTTGTCTGTGATGTAATTGCGTCCGACCTGCATATCCTCGGGGCGCAGAGAAATTCTATACTGGAAGAAATTTTCATATTCATCCATGGTGAAGTCCTGGTTCGCATCCTCAACATCCGGAGTTGTCTTTGCGGCACTGCTGTAGTCGCTGCCCGAGTCACTTGGCGAGTTGCCCTCGCTGTTGTTGAAATATTTGTAACGCTCAATGATGCCGCGTTGTACCGCATCGTAGTCACTGCCACGGAAATAGTGATACCTGTCACCGGCAGGGTCGGCAGCTATACTGTCATATACCTCTTGGCGTACGCGTCCTTTCATGGCTTCAAGATAAGCCTTGTATGTCGGGTGTTCGGCTTCATCGGCACTGCTCAGTCCGTTTAAGCCGGTATCCTGCTGGTCGCGGCTGTCGGAGTTGTTGTCAAAGGCATATACCAAACTTGTATTTGTCGGTATGCGTCCCCATGCAGTCTCCTCATACTCATAGTTGTTGCCGTTGGCAGGCAATCCGTTCTCGTAGAACTTTTTGCTGTCCTTGAGAATATCCTCCGACACCTCTCCAAGGTTGAAGTATAGGTCACCACCCATTCCGCTCTGCTCATAGATGAACGGGTCGAGCATCCAGAACTCGATATATTGTATATTGGCACTCTCAAAGTCTGTTGTAGTAAGCATACGGGTAATACCGCCCCAACGCTTTGCCGGGTCGTTCAGCTTACCATCAAAATCAACATCTGTATCAAGGTTGTATGGTCCTCGTTCATTGGGGTAGTAGGTCACATTCAGCAGTGAGAGAGTCGATGACTCTCCGTATGTCGATTCCTTGTTGGGGTAGAGTTCACGCTCATATACCTCGCGCACATAGTGGTTTGACAGCTGTTCCATATCACTTTTGATGTGTGCCGGAGTCAGTGAAGAACTGCGGCGTGTGAAAAGTGGGTCAATGGTGTACCAACTGATGCGTGCACGGTTGTAGCCCGTGCGTATGTCGTTGTTGAGGTTGCTGTATTGCATGCCGCTCGGCAGTGACGACAGCATCCACTGCGACGGAGATGCAATGTCAATGCCGTTCTCGGTGTTTTCAAAGTCGTCGATATATGACGCTTCGCTCTGCACCTCTTTGGATGTACCTGCTTCCAATCTCGCAAATTCGGCCGATAGGCTTATCGATGATGGCTCTGTGCAACTGATAAGGGGCAGACGGTCAATCATATTTGTCAGCCACTGGCTCTGTTTCTTCCATGAAAGATTGAAACCCCATAAAAAGTTCTGCAAAGGCTCCGAGCCCATGTCAACCTTGGATGTCAGCGGCTTCTCGGAGAGCGACATAAGCGTACCTCCAAACTTGAAGTCATCAGAGAAATCATACTTCCAGTTCAATCCAAGCACAGTCTTGCGCTGCATGTTGAACATTGTATTACTCTCAAGCGACACCTGTACATTGGTGCCGGCATCAATAATGTTCTGGTTAAGGATAGTCACCGTACCCGATGCATAATCCACCTGGTAATCGCTGTTCTCGACAAGTGTCACACCGCCGGCAGTTACAACCACAGAACCGCGTGGAATATTTGTAGAACCGGTCTGTATGACATTTGCTGCCGTTCCGGTATATTCTCCAATCAGGTAGAACTTATCCTTCTCTGCAATCTGTTTTGCAACGGTTTTTGTCGAGTCATAGAGTTCATGGAATACATACTTGTCGGCAAGCGCAGAGTCATTTATCTTGTTTTCCAGGTAACTGCCGAATGGCTCAACCGACGGGAAGAATATTCGTCCCGATGCGGCATCTACGGTATATCCTTGTATGAAATCGAAAACACCGTTGGGGTTCTCCTTGCTGTTGTTGCTGTCCAGCCTGTCGAGCCCAAGCAACTGTAACAGCGTCTTGCTTTTTAGCATTGTCTCGGGCAGGTAGGTGATGTTTGTTCCCAAACTGTCGCTTGCATAATAGACATCGAGCTTGAAATCGGAATTCTGCAGGTTGCGTGTGCCAAGAGCATAGACATTCTTCATCATCAAATCCCAACATCCGTTTTTGGGTGAACATGCATTGGGTTTGATAAGTTTTACAAACAGTGTAGTCTTTGACTCCTTTACATCGTTGGAGAACTCACCTACTTGATAGCTCTGTCCGCCGTATGTATATTCATAGGCAACAGCGAGGACCTCGTCGGCACGGAGTGGTGTTTTCAAAGAGATAAAACCGAGTTCGCGGTTAAGGGTATATTCCGATGAAGACAGCAACCTCGCATTCGACAGCTTTTCATAGTCGCTTCCACCGTTTATGCTGTCAATGCCGTTAAGGATGGTATTTGCCTGGTCAATGTCGCGCACGCCCGAATATGTACTGTTCATCAGCGTGTACAAGTCGTTGGCATTGTTGTGAGGTATGCTACTCTCCTTGTACTCACCCCATATCTTTCTGCTTGTGTGCTTGCTCTCTGCAATGTCGGTAAAAGCTATGAGGTTACGGGGATTGTTGTAGTCGCTTGTCTTGTTGGTTACCCAAACCTCGATGCGGTTGATGTTGATGCCAGAGAGGATTGTGGGCAACTGTGACATTGAACGGTCATAGTTGTCGCGGAAGTAATGCGCCAGGAAGAAGTGCTTGTTCTCGTCATAATTCGTAATCTCAATCTCGAATGTGGTGAGTTGGGTTCCACCCTTTGAATTCACGACGGTACTGTTCGATGTCTTCTGGGATATCACAGTCTGCAGCAACAACTTGCCGAACTGCAGGTCTGCACGCACACCGAACAGCGATGACGCACCCTTGATGAGGCTTGAGTTTGTGGGGAACGATACATTACCGGCTTCGAGGAGCTTGATGATTTCATCCTCCTTGCCGTCATATTTCAGGTTAATCTTTTTTGCATCGTAGCTGAATGTAGCTTCGGTGTTGTAGTTGAAGTCCATGTTCATCTTGTCACCTACGCTACCCCTGACATTCAGGTTTATCTTCTCGTCAAAGTCAAAACTGTTTGTCAATCGGCTTCGTGACGGCAGAGCCGGGTTGTCTATTGATTGTATTGAGTAGCCTATTTTCAACTCGGCATTTCCCTGTGTCTTTACTCGCACACCACCAGGACCAAATATCTTCTCGGCAGGTCCAAGGTCAAAATGCATATCTGTAAAGTCGAACTTGTTCTTGCTTTTTGAACTCTCCCACAGTTCAAAGTTCTTCTTGCGGAAGAACCTGCTCATTGATGTCCTCTCCTGCCATTTTGAATACTCCTCAGGGGTTAACAGAATGGGGGCAGTGAGTAGGGGGCCTTCGCTCAGACGAGTGCTCAACTGATATGTTCCATCTTTGTCGTTGTAAACCGTGTCGGTTACAATGTTGGTGGGATTTTTCAGGTTTAAAGGGCGTTGCTGCATGTCATCAAGGCTTTTGGGAGTAGTCTCGGCAATAGGATAGCGCGCCTCAACAGTGTCCTGTGTAACCTCTATGTTTGCTTTTACCCTGTTCCTCTCTCTTATTGATTTGCGTATAGAGTCGTTGCGCACGCCACCCTGCGCGAGAATTGTCATTGTCGCGAAAAACAGGGTCAACAGTATGAATGTGCGCTTACTCATCAGAGCCTGGAGTTTTTAGAGTTGTTTTAATGCAAGTTTTATGACCTGCTCGATTGTTGCCGAAGGCTCGCTCTTGACAATGGCTTGTACAACTTTGTTTGTTGCAGCCGATGGGAATCCCAACATAATCAATGCCGAAACCGCACCGTCAATAACATCATTGTCGGGTGTGACGACAGCTGCAGTTGTGCCCTGCACGCTGCAACCGATACCCTTGATTTTGTCCTTCAGTTCAATGATTATGCGCTGAGCAGTCTTGAGTCCAATGCCCTTGACACTCTTTATTGCAACCTCATTGCCGGTAAATATGGCTTCGCACAACTCATTCACCGTGAACGCTGACAATATTGTTCTGGCCGTATTGCCACCTATGCCCGAAACTGATATGAGCAACAGGAACAACTCGCGCTCCTCCTTTTGGCTGAAACCGAACAACTGGTGTGCATCCTCACGGATAACCTCGTAGATGTATAGTTTTACGCTCTTCTTGTCCTGTAAGGCACTGTATGTGTTCAGGGTAATGCTTGTCTCGTATCCTACGCCACAGCACTCTACAATGGCTGTTGCAGGTGTCAGTTCGGCGAGTTCCCCTTTCAAATATTCAATCATAGTCGTTGTTTATTTTATTTTAATCTTTCTCAAAACGGCAAAAAACAGTTTTTATTGCATCTCTCTGTCAATAATATAAAAACACCCGCGAGGGACGAACTGTTTA
>JAFNWA010000093.1 GCA_017383665.1 Bacteroidaceae bacterium
GAGAAGCATATCCACAACCTTGCCGAAAGCCTCCTCACGGCCACTGTCGGAGCCGCGTTCCTCCTTCAATCCAAGAATGTCGAAAGCAAAAAGGCGGAATGTCTCCTTGAGCTCTGCGAGGTCAGCCTCGCTGATGGTTGCCTTCTTGTCGGCAAGCTGATTGATTGCACGCGATGCATCGAAGAGATGCGAGATTACCTGTGCGGTATTCATGTCGTCGTTCATCGCGTCGTAGCACTTGCTGCGCAGTTCCTTGACATCGGCTGTTGTCTCGCCCGATGCTGAAAGGCCACAAAGGGTCTTGTATGCCTCAAGCAGGCGTTGCATTCCCTTCTCGGCCGCCTGCAGTGCCTCGTTGCTGAAATCGACGGTGCTGCGGTAGTGAGCCTGGAGAATGAAGAAGCGTATTGTCATCGGTGAATAGGCCTGTGCCAAAAGGGCATGTGAGCCTGTGAAGAACTCGTCAAGGGTGATAAAGTTACCCAATGACTTGCCCATCTTTGTGCCGTTGATTGTAATCATGTTGTTGTGCATCCAGTACTTGACAACATGGTGTCCCATGGCTGCCATACCCTGTGCAATCTCACACTCATGGTGTGGGAAGACGAGGTCCATTCCGCCACCATGGATATCGAACTGCTCGCCAAGATATTTGCGTCCCATGGCTGTACACTCGCAGTGCCAACCTGGGAAACCGTTGCTCCATGGCGATGGCCAGCGCATGATGTGCTCGGGCTGTGCACACTTCCACAAAGCAAAATCGGCCGGATTGCGTTTCTCGTCCTGACCGTCGAGCTCGCGTGTGGTGTTGAGCACATCATCAAGGTTACGACCAGACAGGATGCCATATTTGTGTGCCTTGTCATACTTTGCCACATCGAAATAGACCGAGCCTTGGCTCTCGTAGGCGAAACCGTTGTCGAGAATTTCCTTTACAAGTTCTATCTGCTCAATAATGTGACCGGACGCATGAGGTTCTATGCTTGGTGGCAGAACATTCAATGCCTCCATTACCTTGTGGTAGTGGAGTGTGTACTGCTGAACGACTTCCATTGGTTCAAGCTGCTCAAGGCGAGCCTTTTTTGCAATCTTGTCCTCGCCTTCATCGGCATCGTGCTCAAGGTGACCAACATCAGTAATATTGCGTACATAGCGCACCTTGTAACCAAGGTTCTGAAGGTAACGGAAGAGCACATCGAAGGTTATTGCAGGACGCGCATGACCAAGATGGGCCGGACCATAGACTGTAGGGCCGCACACATAGAGTCCCACATTGGGGGCATGAAGCGGTTCAAACAACTCTTTCTTGCGAGAGAGTGTATTGTATATCATGAATTTGTTTTCCATACTGTTATATATATATGTCTGTTACTTGAATTGGCGTGTTGCGTTGCGGTTCATCTTGCGGCGCTCCTTGTCTGGTTTCTGCTTGGTTATCTCAAGCGGCTTCTGTTCGTTGAGGGGCTTACCAATATCCCAATCCTCCTGGGTATATTCAAAGAGTGCCCTTAGATCGAGTACATGGTGATAATAGGAGACTTGCTCGGGCTGTATGCCTTTTTCATAGTCGCCAGTATCCCACTTGCCGTTACCATTGTCATCGAAGATGAGACGCATGTAATATTTCCCGGGGCGTATGAAGTAGAAGGAGCAGTGACCATTTTCGGTTTTTTCCTCCTTTACGACATTTTCACGGGAATCAAGAAGTTGTAATATTCCATTATTTCGGACACCTGCCACATTTACATACAGCACTGCATAATCATCGAGTGAACGGAAGGTCATATCACGGGTGAAGCCGGCCGATACACCGCCATAAAGTCCCTTGAATGCTGCAGAATCTGTGACAACACGATAGGTTTCCTCGGGACGCCACTCGGCGAAAAGATCGTATCTGCGTACATTTACCGTATCCTGAGTGAAGATGTGTTCTACAGGAACCCAGAGAGTATCGACCTGCATGAACACATGTATGGCAGATGTGTCAACAGATAATAACGGTTCGTCAAAAGTAAACTTGCAATTGGCGTTCACATCCATTGAACCGGAGCCTGAGAAGCGGACTGACAAAGCCTTTGTCTTTGGAATGAACACGGGAGGATTCTCCTCGTCATAATCGTCCGATTTCTTTGCCTCACGCATGAATGCTTTCTCTTCATCTGCGAGTTTCTTCTGCTGCTGTTTTTGAACACTATCCCAACTCCTCTTTGCCGAAATGTACAGAGTATCTTGCTGGTCAAAGAAATTGCCGTCAACATCACTTGCACGGTATGATAGCTTGAATGCCAAAGTGTCGTTGCGGTAGAGCATTGAGTCCTTAAGCCAATAGACGAGTGTGTCCTTTTTTATACTCTGCTCAAGCACAAAGGCATCAGAGAAGTCAAAGTCCAACCCTTCAAGTTGGGGCAGTTCCTCATTCTCTGTAGCAAAAAAGAGGGATATCTTATTATGTACATCTCGTGTACGCTTAACCAGGTACTGCGGTGCGAAATCTACCTTGAAGACACGGAGCATTATATCATCGGGCATGAACCGTGTGTAGTTTACATAGCGTATGGTATCTATGGTTACACTATCGCGCCATATAGTATCGGGGCGAACTGCCGGGGTTGCATGTGGTTCAATAATCTCGGAATGGAATGCAACGGCTTCGCTTTTCTGGTCAAAAAGGAAGTTCTGATTGGCATCTGCAAGGGCAAAAACACGGTATTTCCCGGGGGCAACACCTTTAATGGTGAAGCGTCCGCGGGAATCGGTACGGGATACGCGCTCGAAAGGCAGTTTGTTGAAAGCGCTGTCATCAAGACATGAGTGCAGACCTACCACCAAGCCCTTAATGGGTTCAAGATCCTCGGCGTTCAAGACTGCACCAGACACAGCAAAGGTGTCAACCTGTTCACCGGTGGAGAAGACATAGGCAAAGTTCTCGTAGGGATTACCCTCGTTATTGTCAACGATGGCATCGCCAAAGTCAATGGAATAGGTCGTGTTTGGATACAAACTGTCAAGTAATTCCACTGTGACCTTCTTGCCACCGTACTTTATTTCGGGCATCTGCAACTGCGGTGGTGAAACCACTACCTTCTCAAATGCATTCTCGAGTTTGATGTTCTCATCGAATTCAAGCGTAACCTTGGTCTGCTGTACACCTGTGGCACCAAGTGCAGGTGTTGACTTGACGAGAACAGGAGGGTCCTCGTCATACGGGCCGCCGTCGGGTGTTCCAATACTTGCACACGCTGCAAGCAGCAAAGCCACTGTAAGGTATATTGCTGAATTCCAATGTTTCATTACTTGTTCATCTCAAGCAGTTCCTCGATATATTGGCGATTGTTGCTCAAACGGGGAACCTTGTGCTGACCGCCCAACTTGCCTTTGCTCTTGAGCCAATCACTGAAGAGGTTCTTGCGCGCTACCACCAATTCAAGCTGCTGCATTGTCTTGTTCTTGTATCGTTTTGCTTCGTAGTCAGAGTTTATCTGCTGGAGTGTCTGGTCGAGTATCTCAACAAACTTCTCCTCGGAGCATGGCGGCTCGGCAAACTCGACAAGCCACTGGTGACGGCACTGCGCATTGGCATCCATGAATACAGGAGCTGCTGTGTAGTCGAGAACCTTTGCACCGGTCTCACGACAAGCTTTTTCAAGTCCTTTCTCGGCATTCTCTACAATGAGTTCCTCACCAAACGCATTGATGAAGTGTTTTGTACGGCCGGAGATGATAATCTTGTATGGGTCCTTGCTCATGAAACGCACAGTGTCACCAATCATATAACGCCACAGACCACAAGATGTTGAAATGAGCATAGCATAATTCTTGCCAACCTCAACTTCCCACAATGGCAAAACGCGTGGATTGGGTGAATCCAGCTCGTCAAGCGGAATAAACTCGTAGAAGATATCATAGTCAATCATCAGGAGCATTGCCGGGTCGAGCGGATCATTCTGTATGCCGAAGAATCCCTCGCTGGCATTATAGGTCTCCATGTATTTCATATCGCTCTTGCGTATGAGCTGGTGATACTGCTCACGATAAGGCGTAAAGGCTACTCCACCGTGGAAGAACACCTCAAGATTCGGCCACAACTCCTCAACGCCCTGCTTACCTGTCACATTGAGCATGTGCTTGAGCACTGCCATCATCCACGAAGGTACACCAGAGAGATTTGTAACATTCTTGCCGGAGACGGTGCGGGCAATTCTGTCCATCTTCTCCTCGAAGTCGCTCAAGAGTGCGATTTCCTTCTTGGGAGCGCGCATCATGTTGACGAAGAAGTTTGTATTCTCAATGAGAATGGCACTGAGGTCACCGACAAGGCTGTTCTGCAAGTTGTAGTTTGGTGCATGGCTGCCACCAAGGATGAGAGCCTTACCGGAGAAAAGACGGCTCTTGGGGTTATTTCCCAAATACATGGCAACAACATCAAAACCACCCTTATAGTGTGCCCTTTGCAAACCGGCCGGTGTAACCGGAATGAACTTACTTTTATCATTCGTTGTTCCCGATGACTTTGCAAACCACTTGCAACCACCTTTCCAAAGCACATCCTTCTCGCCACGGCGCATGCGGTCAATGTCGTGTTTCAGTGTTTCATAGTCCTGAACACCGACAGACTTGGCAAACTGCTCGTATTGTTTTATATCACAATAGTTATGCTTTATACCCCACTCCGTATTTGAAGCTTGGCTTATTAGGTGCTTCAATACATCACGCTGTATTGCCTCAGCCTGTGTTGCATATTTCTCTAATTTCTTTACCCTGCTGTTGAATACAGGTCTTGTCAATGGAGTTATGTTCATTGCTACTTATTTTTAAGCCGGAGTACCAGAAAGTTTTTTACTTATCATTATAATCCTCAAGTCCTTCATCAAGGAAATCCAAGAAATCACTTACATTCGTATTGAATGCATATGAACTTCCACCCAGAAGATTACCTTCGGAATCCACTATTACATAGAAAGGCTGTGCAGCTGCACCAAACTTGTGTTTCTGCAAGTAAGACCATTTCTCACCCACATCATAATATGTCTTACCGTCCTGACCAACAAACGGTTCGGCCAGTTCTTCTCTGTCATCCACATACAGAGATACTACGATGAAGTTGTCCTCCAACATCTCCAGCACATTACCGTCGGTCAATACAGAAGCTTCCATTTCTCGGCAGTTTACACATCCATGACCTGTAAAGTCAAGAAGTATCGGTTTGTCCTTGGCGCGAGAGATTTCAATAGCCTCATCATAGTCATGTGAATCGGGTTCGAATGTCTTGTTATAAAGGCTGAAATCCTGTGTTGACATTGGCGGTGCAAACGCACTGATTGCCTTGCATGGTGCACCCCACAAACCGGGTATCATGTAAACGGCAAATGAGAGTGACACGAGTGCTGTAAAGAATGCAGGAACACTTGTCTTCTTATCCTCGGAATCATCATGTGGAAGATGGAAAATCTTGAGCAGATAGAGACCGAGCAAGGTGAAAAGCATTATCCACAATGCAAGGAATGTCTCTCTATCAAGGATTCCCCAACCCTTGGTAAGGTCGGCAACAGAAAGGAACTTCAAGGCGAATGCGATTTCCACAAAGCCCAGTACCACCTTTATTGTATTCATCCAACCACCGGAGCGTGGTGCCTGCTTCAACAATGAAGGGAAGATGGCAAAAATTGTAAATGGCAAGGCAAGAGCAAGGGCAAAGCCGAACATACCAACGGCCGGAGCAAGAATATCGCCCGAGGTGGCTGTTTCCACAAGAAGAAATCCAATGATTGGACCTGTACATGAGAACGACACCAATGCCAATGTGAATGCCATAAGGAAAATACTTAACACACCGGTTGTGTTACTAGCCTTTGTATCGACTTTATTTGTCCATGATGAGGGCAGTTTCAGTTCAAAACCGCCAAGGAATGAAGCACCAAATACAAGCAACATAAGGAAGAAGAATACATTGAAATATGCATTCGTTGCAAGTTCATTGAGTGCTGCCGGACCAAATAACAATGTAACGAACAAGCCAAGTACAAGATATATGACAACAATAGATGCGCCATACAACACAGCTTCACGAACAGCCTGTTTCCTCTCCTTCGAGCGTTTGAGGAAGAAGCTCACTGTCATTGGAATTATAGGCCAAACACATGGAGTCAGCAAAGCCAAAAGGCCACCACCGAAACCAAGAATAAAGATTGTCCATATTGAGCCGGCCGGCTTTTCTTTCTTCATGTTGACCGGAGCCCAAGTATCAACTTCAGCCGATTCGGGTTCAGCAGGAGTTTCTACAGTCTCTGCCGGTGTATCGGACTTAGCTACAGGGGCTGCGACAGCAACTTCAGCATTAGAGATTGTAAACGGATATTTTTCCAGGACACAGCTACCTGCACCACATGCTTGATGACGCAAATATCCCTCAAATTTATAATTCTCATCAACTATTTTGATTGGTTGCTCGAATTCTGCATACTCCTCAAAATATGCTATCTGGCTACCGAGGCTTGAATCAAATTTTGTCTTCGGCTCATCGACCGGCCTGAGTTCGCCATC
The DNA here is from genome assembly GCA_017383665.1 of Bacteroidaceae bacterium. Classification (GTDB taxonomy): domain Bacteria; phylum Bacteroidota; class Bacteroidia; order Bacteroidales; family Bacteroidaceae; genus HGM04593. Next base: position 6,541 of record JAFNWA010000093.1, read on the forward strand.
CAATTCAATGCCCACAGGTTGGCCTGCGATATTTAATGAGAGAGGAAATCCCCCCGGTGAATCACATGAATAAAGATAGTATCCTTTTTCAATTGTAGCATAGAATATAATCTTGCCATTTGAACCATTCACGATTACTTCGTGGTCAAATTTAACAGGTTGCTGAGCACCCACCTGAAGGGTAGAAACAAGCATCAGCAATGCGAAAAAGAGTTTTTTCATCGTAATATATTTTATTTATTTTTCCGATATTAAATAGGATAGGCTATCTTCCCATTAGTTTGCAGATGCTGAAGGCACAACTGTGACTCCAGCTTTAGTTATTGTAAATTCATAGCGATCGGGGACGCATCCGGCTGCACCGCATGCCTGATAACGCAGGTAACCTTTTATAACAAAGTCATCAGCAAGTACCTTGAAACCCTGCTCAAAATTGGCAGAATTCTCAAAATAACTCACCTTCATATTGAAAGCCGATTCATACTTTGTCTTTGGTTTGTCAACAGGTGTGAGTTTGCCAACCATCTCAACCCCCTCACTCTCTTTTACTCTGATAGTGATAGGCATAGGACCACCCTTGGGGATATCAGTTGAATACATATAATACCCCTCCTCTATTGTAGCATGGAACGCAATTTTGCCTTCTGCGCCATTTACAGTAACTTCGTGATCAAACTTAACCGGTTGCTGTGCGCTCACCTGCAAGGTGGCAACGAGCAATAGCAGTGATAAAAACAGTTTTTTCATTGTAATATATTTATTAAATTTTTCTAAAGTTCCACAGGGTTCTTCCTTATTCTCCATTCAGCCGGATAAAGGTTATTAGCCCTATTTCCAATATTCTTCGCAAAACCAATAGGGGTTCCATTGTATGTAAGCAACAGATAGCCCACCGGTTGCCGCTCAAATACCAAAGCCTCACGGTGCAAATATGCAAGTGCCTGTTCGCGTTCAAGCTCTACAGTACAGAAAGCCTTCGTATCAATGAACCTACTCATTGCAAGTTGGTGCAAAGGCAGCAACTTATTATTCTTCACATCTGCAAGTGGCAAACCGAAGTGTAAAACCTTCAGTTTATGTTGCAAAGCAAGCATTGCCGAAGTATGTTCACGCGGAGTCGCTATCAAC